>CAMJFV010000035.1 GCA_946405045.1 uncultured Bacteroidales bacterium
CCTTACTATGCTCTGAAAAATCTTTATTCCAAATCTGGAAAAGATATAAATTACCTTCGTCGACAAGTTGATTAATAAAAGAAACAGAAACTTTTCTATAACCCAACATATAACCTTGTTGTTCAACTTCACGATAGAATCCACTTATATCCTCATATTTCTTTGTATCAGAAAATGAAAAAGGGAATTTACTCCAATCTTCATGTTTTGCGATTGATTGCTTAAAAAAATCAATTAATCTATGACAATCAGAAATTGAGAAATTAGATCCTTTTTTATGTGTTCCTTCATTGTACGCCTTTTGTATTGCAGAAGAAGGTGCAAATTCAGAAATTCGCGATTTAGAAAAGAAAACCTTTGGAAGCATTTTATTTGCTCCTGGCAAAAGTTTGTAATCTACCTTTTCATAACATTCTCCTTCACACGGTAATTCATCAATGTCAAAAGCATGGTTAGACTTTTTATCCATAATTGCAAGATAATAAATACCGTCTTTGCGAAGCAATACTGACGTACAATCAGGCTCTTTATTCAAATCCCAACCTCCCAACAATTGAGCATTGTCAAAGTTAAGTTTTATCTTTTCTGTACTATATGGTTTTCGAGTAAGCCAATTACGAACCTTGTTATATAGCGGAGTGATTATGTTAAGAGCATCCCATGCGGAACGAAGACGAGCATCAAACTCATTATCTTTGTCTGCTTCATCTCCATTTCCAAGAAGAGGCTTTATAAAATGTTGCAAAGCCTTATAAGCATCAAGAAGATCTTTTATGAGTTTCGTATCTTCTTCAGACTGGTTTATATCGGAGTGTTTTCCTGCAAGGATGTCTGACGCAGCGATGCTAGCCATCTCTATTTGAGTTAAGAGATTCATGCTCTGTTCATCTTCTTGATTAAACGCCCCCAAACATGCATAATAAGACTGTATTGTCTTTCCTCCATCAGCAAAAGAATTGAGATAATCAATAGAGAAACTTTTTGCACTCTTAAACAATTTGTTTATTCTTTCTTTATACAACTCAGGCTCACGTTTTTCCTTGGCGGATTGTTTTGTTTGATTGCACAATTCCGTTTTGATAGCAGAAGTGTAAACATCATACTGTCCAAAAATCTTTTGCGAAATATCCGTAAGGCTTAAGTCGTTGGAAATATAGATATGTTCTGTATCATAATCATCAATATGAGTCAAAAGATACTTAAGACTATCTTCTCCATCTCTAAATATCAAATTCTTAAGAGACAACTGCATTTCATTAATAGCATTAATCATCTCCTCATCACTTGCGAAATTATCTGGCAACCATGACAATGATACTTTATCGCTAAGAATCATCTTGTATAATGGTTTAAGCAAAGGAAGACGTGTTTTATTCTGCTGATTATAAAGATTGATATACTCGTTTAAACCTTTCTTTTTTGTTCCATCTTCTTCTGAAACACCTCCTATCACATTATTATACAGTGATATCTGCTCCTGAGTAAGTGTTTCTGTAAAATTCTCTAACTTAAACATGTCAGGAATATGTACTCCATTAAGATATCCACTAAATATTTTTTCTATCTCAATGAAAGATTTTGCCACATCACTATCTGCTATTTTTGCAAATGATTTTATATTATCAATGAACATCGGCAGATTTTCATGAATAAGTCGATAAGCGATAGCTGTAGACTTCTCTTCATCAGTATACATATTCTTACGGTTCTCATGAAATCCTGCAAAATAAGTAGTAAACTTGCTAAAATTCTCTACTATTTGTTTCTTGTTTTGCTCCGTCACAAATTCAGGAAGATGCTCCGTTATTAACTCTTTCTTAAAAAGATCTGCATACGACCCTCCAGACTTAAACGCATTGACAATTTGTTTACGGAGGTTTTGTTTAATGATATCAAAATCCTTCTCTTCTGATTCTGATCTTCTTGATATAGATGAATGTTCTACATATTCTTCAAGAGAATCTAAAGACCCAGTATTAGAAAATTTAAGTTTAAAACCACTTAAACACATTGAGATAAAGGCTTTGTGATATTCATCAATTATGCACTTGGCTATCTCATACTCTTCAGCTCGCTTTTCATCTTGTGCAATAATTCCTTTTCTCTCTATTTGCTCCAATGTTTTTCCAACTGGCTTTAACTCGAATTGAAGCGTCTTGCTTAGGGAATACAACCCTGTTAGTTCATCAAATTTTTTCATGTTTTTACAATTTGTTAGTTTTTATTTTTGTTCTATAATTTCTACTTCATTTCCCCAACGTCCTAACTCTCCAATAAAGTCGGGAGTCGGAGAAATGTGGAAAGTAAAAAATGTTTTCTCATTTGAAGTTGGAGACAATATCTCCTTTTGCGAATGATGCAAAGGAAGTGTTCTTAAATAGCTGGCAACATATGAAGATGTAGCTATTGTGATATCACAAACAGGATATGTTTCCTTATCTACCCATATTCCAAAGGAATCCTTAAAATAGGTTTCTGGATCAAATTCTAAGTTTGGAGAAAATTGTTCTTTCAAAGTAGTAATGTTGAGTGTTCTATCCAATGCAAACGATTGCACATTAAGACCTTGTAAATTATTTTCTTTATGTCCGAACAAATACCATCAGCCCATAGATGCCTTTAGACAATATGGATGAACTATTGCTTCGTATGGCTCCGTATCAGAAAATTTTTGATAACGTATTTTAAGCTTATTTTTACTTCTAAGAGCATCTCCAATAACATGAAGAAACTCCATGCCATTCTTGATTTCCATAGGCTGAATAAGAGGTTTCAAATCTCTGTACGTGTCCAGAAATAAATATTCTTGAACAGATGCTAAAAGGTCATTGGCAAGTGTGTCCAAAGCAAGTTGTTCCTTATTCATGATACAATAGTGTTTCTTGTCAGGACTCTCAACACTTACATTGAAAAACATTTGTATTTCTTTTCTTCTACGTGTTAAGGATGAACGACTAAGTCCTTCCTTCCCTTTTGTCCGATCACGCATCATATTATCTAGTTGAGCAAGAGTCAAACCAGCATCTCCAGATTTTTGTAATTCTTCCAAAATCCAGACACATGTAGCTAATTGTTTTAAACAAAAGTTATTGCTCATATATGATAAATTATATATGAACACAAAAATTGTTTTTTTTACTGATATCACAAAAAATATGAAAAATTATTTTCCTTTGATGTGTCAAATCATGCTACATCTTGGTTGATGAAATAAAAAATTGTTCATTTTTATAAAAAAAATAATAAGAGTTCGTTTTACGAAAATGCAATTAGTGCCTAAAATTCGGACAATTATCAACTTTCCCTCTCCCCTCTCAAAACAAAAAAGACGTTGGCAATGCAACGTCTATATTAATCAAAAGAATTGGGGATTCACATCTTCGGTGCTAAGATTTCCGCACAATTACGAATTACGAATTTTCCCAATTCTATCATTTAGGAGTTCTATATAAACGGTTTTCAATTCGTCATTAAGGAATGAATTCTGCACACATTGTATCATTGAAGGAAGCAATTTTTCATATTTACGAATAAGTTTGTTTACTGTAACTGCATCTATACCCATTGTTTTTGCAGCATTGACGAAATCTTCTCTCTTGAGATTTTTCTTTTTCCCATTGAGAGTAAGGGCAAGTTCCTCATCATCCTTTGGGGAATATTATTGATATTTATATCCGATAAGGTATAAAATATCATTTAAAACAATAAAATATACCCATTAGGGTATATTTTATCAATGTTATATCAAATTTAGCATTTCACATTATGAATTATTATGACACGCACATTTGATTACACGCACGTCCGTGCGTCTCGAGAGGGTGAAAATCCCAGATGTTTGGATTATCCCCACAATTACGCATTACGCATTATGCATTACGAATTACCAAATTATCGGATTTTTACCGTGTTGTATCAGATATTCGTTCGCTTTGCTGAAATGGTGACAGCCGAAAAAGCCACGGTAGGCGGATAGTGGCGACGGATGTGGAGCCTTCAACACAAGATGTTTGGAGGTGTCGATCACCTGCCCTTTTCGCTGTGCCTGCGATCCCCATAACAAAAAGACGACATGCTCTCGCTTCGTAGAGATCAATTCCACCACTCTGTCTGTAAACTCCTCCCATCCTTTTCCCTGATGGCTCAACGGAGCCGCGCGTCGCACCGTCAACACATTGTTGAGCAACAACACGCCCTGCTTCGCCCATCGCTCCAACAATCCTGAATTGGGATATGGCACGTGCATGTCGTCGGTCACCTCTTTGAAGATGTTCTGCAGCGACGGTGGAATCTGCACCCCAGGCTGTACAGAAAACGCCAGTCCATGGGCCTGCCCCGGCTCATGATACGGATCCTGCCCAAGTATCACCACCTTCACGTCTCTGAATGGCGTCAAGTCGAACGCTGAGAAGATCTTGCCTCCGGGCGGATACACCTCCGTCTCCTGATACTCTTTTCTTATAAACGACGCAAGAAGTGAGAAATATGGTTTCTCAAACTCCTCCGCTAAAACTTCTTTCCACGATTGCTCTATTCTAACTTCCACGATTCGATTGGTTGATGGTTGATGGTTGATGATGGATGATGGACGATGGATGATGGACGATGGATGATGTCTGGATTTCCCCACAATTATGCATTACGAATTATGCATTATGAATTATTAAAACGGTGCTGGTTCAGAACCCATGAATGCAGGCACAGACGTATCCACATTGACCGCATCATTGCCCTGCTCATAGCCGAGATTGAGGTTGGATTGCATCTCTATAAATTGTTCCGTAGCGACGACACCACCCGCATCGTAGTTGCAGAATTTCGTTTGCGCACCCATGAATCGAAGGATCACGTCACCCACCGAACCATTACGGTGCTTGGCGATGATGATCTCGGCAAGTCCCGCGGCTGGAGTGGTATTGTCGGACATGTATTCCAGTTTATAATACTCCGGACGGTGGATGAACAACACCATATCGGCATCCTGCTCGATGGCTCCAGACTCACGCAAGTCGGACAGCTGCGGACGCTTATCCTGCTTGTCTCGGCTCTCCACACTACGGTTCAACTGTGACAACGCGATGATCGGCACCATCAACTCCTTCGCCAACTGCTTCAACGAACGTGAGATCGTGCTGACCTCCTGCTCACGGCTTCCATAAGCCATACCGCTGGCATTCATCAGCTGCAAGTAGTCGATGACGATGATCTTCACTCCCTTGTCTCGCACAAGACGTCTTGCCTTTGTGGCGAACTCAAACACGGAAAGGCTCGGAGTATCATCAAGATAGATCGGTTTCTGGGCAAGATAATCAAGGCCCTGGTTCATACGCTTCATCTCATCGATGGAAAGCTGTCCCTTCTTGATCTTCTCCGACGGGAGTTCAGTGACATTCACCAGCATACGAGTGGCAAGCTGGTCGTTGCTCATCTCAAGAGAGAACACGGCGACGGGAATGTCCTTGTCTGCGATGTTTCTTGCCATAGAAAGCACGAAAGCAGTCTTACCCATGGCAGGACGGGCAGCTATAATGATAAGGTCGGACTTCTGCCAACCGTTGGTCATATTGTCGAGGAGAGTGAAACCGCTTGGCACACCGCCGACACCCTCTTTATTGTTGGCTGCGGCATCAAAGTTCGCCTTCACGGTAGGGAGCACATCACTGATAGGAGTGAAATCCTTTTCAATATTGTGCTGGGAAATATCGTAGAGCATAGCCTCAGCGGCCTGGATCAATTTGTCGACATCCTCATCCTCATTGAATGCGCGACGCTGGATCTCTGTGGAATACTTGATCAGCTCCCTTTCAAGAGCCTTGGCAGCAAGAATTTTGGAATGCTCGTAGACGTTGGCTACGGAGATTACATTCTGAGTGTACTCGATAAGGACAGGCATTCCACCGATAGTGTCGAAAAGATCACGTTTTTTAAGTTCCTCCGACACAGTGAAAAGGTCGATCGACTGCTGTGTACTACCCAAGTAGGAGATAGTCTCGTAGACGAGAGCGTTCTTAGGCACATAGAAAGTCTCCTTCTTCAAGATCGTACAGATCTCAGAGAAGCAGCCAGGATTGGTCAAGATTGCGCCGATCACAGAGTTTTCGATCTCCGGTGCCTGAGGAGGCACAACACCACCCATGTCCCTGACCTCGATAACGTCAGGAGCCACACCCTTCTTTGATTTCTTTGCTGATTTAGTTTCGCCGATAGCCATTGTTTAATTGTTCTCTTTTTATTCCGTCCGCAAAGATAGACAATCTAACGGCAAAAGCCACAGATAAAAAACAAATGTTATAAGTAGGTTGTCCACAAGGTATGAACAATGGAGGGGGCGGACGATGGACGATGAACGATCTGTAGAGACGTTGTGCACAACGTCTCATATTATATTGTGCACAACGTCTCATATTATTATGTGGACGATGGACGATAGACGGTGAACGATAGATTACCCCCACAATTACGCATTATGAATTATGAATTTCCCCACGATTGGTTTGGGACACAGAAATTCACATAAAGACAACCTTCTATAAAAACATGATTGAAAATTTATGTTAAATCGGCAAAACATTTGTAAAATGAAGCAGAAATGAGAATGAGAAAAAATATATTTTTGTGATATACGATATGTAATGACTTAATAAAAAGATGAGTAAAAAAAAGATTTTCAACTATTGTTGCTTCATATTGGCAGCCATACCAATATTGGGATTTCTATTATACTATTTTTTCGATTACAATGACCTGTTGTGGTTTTGTTTGGATCCAACGTTCTACAGGGAGCCCCATGTTGGTTCTGGAGATGGAGCATTGGGAGTCGTGTTAGAATTAATGGTGACCATTTCTATAACCATTCCTATAGAAATATGTTTATGCATTTATTGTTTGATAGCTTTCAGACATAAAATATTTGATGTCGAATTCTATAAAAGGAATAAAAAATGGTTTATCGGAATACTATTAGTGTTGGTTATGATTCCGATAATCAAAAATATGGCTAAATATATATCAGAAAAAAACGCTGCATTTGTATATAACACAGGATACTGCCGTGTACAAATAGACGAGTTTAGCAACAAATCAATATTAACAGACACGACTACAAGTAGTCCAAAATCTTCTGTAAAATACATTCTTTCAGGAGACACCATATTCGTTGCCAATCTTACAGAAGGGGTAGAAGTTGGATGCCCAGGAATTAAATATTATTACAGTTTAACAGATTCTCTAGTTATAGAGGGGGATCATGTCAGAGCACTTTCTCGAGATAGTTATTATGACGTGATTGTGGGATTGGATAAAAAATGATCCGCATTTCACCCTCCACAACATCATTCCAGTTCCACCTAAATCGGCGTATTATTCCTCGGATCGGGTCCACACCCGACCCTATGTTATGACGCACCTACGGTGCTGGCACGTACCAACAATTATGAATTATGAATTACGAATTATGAATTAATCATGACACGCACGTCCGTGCGTCTCTACGAGAGGGCAGAATCACCAGATGTGTTGGCACGTCCCCACAATTATGAATTATGAATTACGAATTTCACCCAACCTCAACAACCGTGATTCCGGCTCCTCCGAAATCGACGTGCTCGTCTCGGAAACTCTTCACCTGTGGCACCGTTTTCAGATACTCACGTATCACCTGGCGGAGCACTCCTGTGCCTGTACCGTGTAGGATTCGCACTGTGCCGGCATCCAGCATGATGGCATCCTCAATATAGTAGCTGACGGCTTGGATCGCCTCGTCGGCACGCATTCCACGCACATCGATCTGCTGTTTGAAATTTCTGGAACGTTCGTGGACAATATCTGAATTATTGGAGGAGACGATATTGAAACTGAATTTCTGTGTTTTCTGAGATGCCTCCTGCGTCAACTGCAGATCCTTCAGTTTGACGGTAGTGCGGAGATTACCAAGTGCGACATCGACGCTGTTGCCCTTGATTTCCAACACCTTACCCTTCGCTCCACTGCTCTTTATCTTCACAGTGTCACCCACAGAGATTGGTTTCTCCTGCTTCTGTTGGGCTGGTGCCCCACTCTTCTGCTGGCTCTTGGCGTTGAGTTTCTCCACCTTCTTGGCAAAAGCATCATTCTCGTCGCCGAACACCACCTCACTCTTATATTTGGTAAGATCCTCACGTGCCTGACGTGTGGCTTCCTTCTCTGCCTTAGCCTCCTTGATCAGCTTGATTGTACGCTCAATCTTAGCATTCGCACCGTCGAGCAACTCCTTCGACTTGGCTTTCGCGTCGCTGAGGATTCTCTTTCGCTCCGCATTGATATTGTTGACGTCGACGGTGAGTTTCTCCTCTAGTTCCTCAATATGCTTCTCCTTCTGGCGTATATTCTGACGTTTGTTTTCCCAATAGCGTTTGTCACGCACGATATCCTGGAGATACTTCTCCATATTCACATAGTCGTTGCCGACGATCTCTGTGGCACGTGCGATCACGCTCTCTGGCAAACCGATTTTTCTTGCGATCTCAAGGGCGAACGAACTTCCCGGATTTCCTATCTCAAGACGGAATAGCGGCCTCATTTCGTGGCGGTCGTAGAGCATCGCACCGTTGACAATACCATCTGTATCTGTGGCAAACTGCTTAAGATTGGTGAAATGGGTAGTGATGACACCAAACGATTTCTGGCGGTTGAAATGGTCGAGCAACGCTTCCGCGATAGCACCTCCGATTCGTGGCTCTGTTCCGCCTCCAAACTCATCAATGAGCAGTATCGTCTTCCCATTACATTTCTTCGCAAACTCCTTCATGTAAGAGAGATGCGAGCTGTAGGTACTCAAATCGTTCTCGATACTCTGCTCATCACCGATGTTGATAAGGATATCGTTGAAGATTCCCACCTCACTGTCGGCATGCATCGGCACAAGCATTCCGCATTGAGCCATATACTGGATCAATCCGACGCTCTTCAAGCAGACGCTCTTGCCTCCCGCGTTAGGTCCGGAAATAAGCAATATTCGGTTATTCTTGTCAAGACGGATGTCGAGCGGAACAATCTCCTTACCCGACGCCTGATGCGATAGGAAAAGTAACGGGTGGATGGCATCACGCCAGTCTATCACCTGCTCATTACGCAATTTTGGCATCACACTGTTTGTCTTCAACGCAAACTGTGCTTTTGCTCTTGTGAAATCCACAACAGACAGATAATCAACTGAAAACAGCAGTTCATCCGTACGTGGACGCAATATCTCAGTGGTGAACTCAGTGAGGATTCTCACGATCTCACGCTGCTCCTCAGCCTCCAGTTCACGCAATTTATTGTTAGCCTCAACAATCACCTCCGGCTCGATGAACACCGTCTTACCAGTGGCAGACTCGTCGTGGACAATACCACGCAGTTTCTTCTTGAAAAACGGAGAGATAGGAATCACCAGACGGCCGTCACGCACAGCCGGTGTCGTACCCTTCTCAACAATTCCGTCTTCCACAGCCTTACGGAGGATCGACGACATATTTCTAGAGATGCTTCCCTCTGTGGCTGATTTCTCACGACGTATCTCACCGAGTTTTGAGGACGCGGTGTCTTTTATCTGACCGTATTTATCAAGGATTCTTGAGATGGCACGCAGAATATCGGGAAACGTAAAGACATCTCTCGACAACTCCTGCAGATAATAGTAAGTGCCCTCCTCTTTGCTGGAAAAAAAACTGACGATGCTGCCGATGGCTTCGACAACACGACTCAAGTCGAACAGTTCAGCCGGCTCAATATAAGTGCCGACCACTTTGATTCTTTGGATAGCCTCCCTGACATCATAGAAACCGTCGGTAGGGAAATCCTCTTCCTGAAGGATGCGGACAAACTCGTTGGTACGGTTTGCCTCCTCCAAAATAGTATCAAAATTGGTAAGGAACGACATCTGGTCGCACTTCTCCTTACCCAAATCAGACAAGCATTCCGACTTCACCAAGTCGCGAATCTTGCCGAATGAAAGTTTTGCTTCTGTCATCTGTTGACGGTGATCAAGCTGATAAACTCCTCTCTTGTCTTAGCAGTCTCAAAAGCGCCTGTGAAATCAGACGTTGTAGTGACAGAGTGCATCTTCTGCACACCACGCATCTGCATACACATGTGCTGAGCCTCAATCACAACCATCACGCCAAGAGGCTGCAACGTCTCCTGAATACAATCCTTGATCTGAGTTGTGAGACGCTCCTGAATCTGAAGTCGACGCGATAGAATCTCCACCACACGCGCGATCTTGCTCAATCCTGTTATCTTGCCATTCGGAATGTAGGCGACGTGAGCCTTGCCGAAGAATGGAAGCATGTGGTGCTCACAAAGAGAATAGAAATCGATGTCTCTCACAATCACCATCTGACTGTAATCCTCCTCAAACATCGCACTCTTCAAAACATCACACGGATCGATCTTATAACCGTAAGTCATAAACTGCATTGCCTTAGCCACTCTCTCTGGAGTCTTCAGCAATCCCTCACGGTCGGCATCCTCACCTAAAAGCTCAAGCTCCTGTCTTACGAGAGGAGCCAGTTGAGCTGTAAGTTTCTTATCGGGATACTTAGCGATATCCCATGGTTTTATTTCTAAATCTTCGTTCATTTACTTCTTTGCCTGAAAACTCTTTGCGGCAGCCTGGAACTTCTGCAAATACATATCGATTTCCTGGTTTGCCTTAGATGTGAAACAGTAATACTTGCCTGATGTGAACACCACCATAGCGTATGATTTCGACTTCACAGCTCCGTTTTCTGTCTCTGTGATGAAATACTCGTAACCTGGCAATCCATTGACCTCAACAGCATTCTGAGATGTGATAGTCTCATGGTCGGAAACCAATGCCTTAACCACCTCAGTGGCAAACATCTTCTGCTCTTTAGGTTTAACAGCGTCCTCGTTCATCAACACCTTGAAATAAACCAAACGGCCTGTAGCCTGCTCTTTTGCGAAATCGCCAGACTCACAGAATGCCACAAGAGTAGAACCCTCTGGCTGAGCGCGGAATCCCTGGTTAGCGATGCTGTAAAGTGAATTTTCAAAGATAGGATTGCTTGCCATATCAGCAGGATCAACATACACTACCGACAAAAGAGCCTCCTTTGTCTTCTCGATCTCAGCCAAATCGTCTACTGGCGACGATGCTGTAATCATCACCGATCCGTTATCCTCTGGCACAACAAGAGTTGTGAAGATACGACCGTTCTCTGTCTTGCTCACCAAATAGTGCTCAGTGTCGTTGATGTAGACAGACTCATTTGTCTGGTAACCAGCTACGAAATTCTGGAAAGTCACCTTCAATAGTTCATTCTCGCTAGACGCGTCAAGAATCATATTCAGGTGAGAGATAGAAATACCTGATTTCTTCTCTGGATTTCTGAATGCAGTTCCGTTATCTGTAAGCTCGTAGCCTGCAGGTGGAACGATAGCATACGAATAATTGTCAAACTTCTTGTGCTCGGCAGTACGCTCGTTGCTTTTTTCAATCTTTGCCGATGCAGAAAACAATGTTGCAACAGCAGCTGCAAGAGTAATAAATTTCTTCATTTTTTTTGCCCTTTTTATTTTTTATCCTTTTTATCCTTTTTCACTTCAGTTTTTGTTGTAGATGCAGGAGCCGAGGCAGAAGGATCGGCTTCCAAAGAGATGTCTCTCACCTCATCATCCTTGACGATCAGGATCTCCGAGCTCAACTCTGGAAAGTCCTCACGCAATTTCTTTGCCATCACAAGAGCGTCGGCGTGAGTGCGGTAGTCACCCACACGGAGTTTCCAGAACGGAGATGAGAAACTGATATAAGTTGTAAGATTCTCGTATTTCTCTTTTAGTTTCTTCTCTCTTGCGTAAGCCTCATCCTTTGATTTCTTCTGATTGTTATCCATATACACCTGGATTCTGTAGCCAGAGAAAGTGATGTATTTTTTAGAGTCACCCTCTTTTATCTTTCTGTTTACCAAAAGGTTGACTTTAGGATTCTGCTGTAGTTTCACAGTGCCATAACCAGGCTTAGTTTTAGCCAAGTCTTTGAAAATATCCTCACGTTTTCCCTTCTGCGACTGTGCCGACACAGCAAAAAACAGCATAGTCAACAATATAGTCAAAACAAATTTTATTCTGCTCATAATCTATAAGTTCAATATACGGTGCAAAGTTATAAAAAATATTGTATTTCAGCACTATTTTGCACAAACCATCTTTTGAATCAAGAGTCTGCAAAAAGGAGAACGAGTAAACACAAAAAAAGAGACGTGAAAAATTCACGTCTCCCTATAAAGTTAGAAACTGATAACCAATTATTTTTTCTTGGTAGCAGCACCATTCTCCTGTTCAC
>CAMJFV010000036.1 GCA_946405045.1 uncultured Bacteroidales bacterium
CAAAGGAGGTTTGGACAGATGGAGAATGTGAGACTGAGGTCGTACGTATCTCATTCAATGGCCGTGACCATGAGCATAACAACTCTGGAGCTCTTCACACAAGCCGGGAAATCTGGAATTTCGTGAAGAACTACTCTCTTGAGTGTGGAAAAGTCGGTTCGAGCGGCGTTAATTTCTCGTCTCCTTCTGCAAGTGGAAAATATTCTGATGGAGATATCCTTCCAATCACAGTAAAGGTTGGTGGCAAGGTTGAGGCTACAAAGATAGTTATCACTCTTGACGGTGAGGAGTTGGCTTCTCTTTCATCTGAACCTTGGTCGACTGAGTGGACAGCTACTCAGGGTAAGCATGTCGTAAAGGCTGTGGCTACAATGTCTGACGGCTCGGAGATGGAAGTGGAGACAAAGATTTCTGTCAATGCTCCTCAGACTCCATACGGAGGAAAGGCTCCAGTTATGCCAGATAAGATAGAGGCAGAAAATTATGATGAGGGAGGTGAAGGATTCGCATTCTCTGATTCAGACGACAAAAATGAAGGCAAGGAGTACAGAAATGATGGAGTGGATATCGTAGACAACAAGAAAGGCGACTACGCAATCGGCTATACAAATGCAGGTGAGTGGCTTGAATATACAGTTGAGGTGTTGAAAGACGCTGAATTTGGAATCGAGGCTTCAGCATCTAACGGAAGCAGCAGCTTTGATTTTGATGTGTTGGCTGATGGAACTAAGTTGGCTACATTGTCTGGTGAGAAAACAGCCGATTGGGACACATACACTATGGTTAAGTCTAAATCAAAAGTGTCGTTGACTAAGGGAAAACATGTCATCAAGGTAGTTTTCAACACTAATTATACAAATCTCGATTTCATAGAGTTTACTGGAGAGAAGGTAGATCCAGCTGATGTGAACGATGTGATGATTGATGCAAAATCAGTTGCGATTTATCCTAATCCTGCCCGCAACGAATTCACGGTTGAGACTGCTTCTGCAATCAAGAATATCCGTGTGATGACAATGACGGGAGTTGAAGTGATAGTGTCAGATAAGAAGACGGTGGATGTCTCTAATTTATCGTCAGGTTACTATTTTGTTGAGGTGACTACAGATGATGCTGTCGTAGTGAAGAAAGTAATAGTAATTAGATAAATTTGATTTACTAATTTTTAGCTTGCCCTCATAGTCCGGGGCAAGCTTTTTTATTTTAAATTGGCCACGGTAGCCAACCGTCTGCGACGATTGCCAACCATGGATTGTCTTGATACGCAACTATCCCATTACGTTTGAATGTGGATTCAATCCTTATAGTAGTCGAGTTCTTTTTTGACAATTGCCAGAGTTCTCTCACATCTTTTACCTTTGTACATATATTCAAGAACAGAAGAGAAGATGTCGGAAGGAGAAACGATTTCAAACAATGTCATACAAGAACACACTTTCATTGCATCTATTCCTCCAAAAATTGATTCCGGATCCGAACAGCCTTGGTTATATAAGGCATTGGTTATTTCGTAAAGCCTTTTGCGGAGTGTCTCTTCTTCCAGATAGGCTTTCGCTTCAAGAAGTGATTTTATCCCATAATAATTTGAATTATGGCTGTGGCCTAACCCTGCCATCTGTGGAAATATATACCATATCCAATGACCTTCCTTTTTGCTGTTCCTTACCTCTTCAAGAGCTCTGTTATAATTTTCAAAATGGTCTTGTGCCTCTATGAAGCGATTTAATTTGAATGAATCTTCCATATTCTGTATGTTAAATCTTTATGTTTTATAAGGACTTAGATGGTAATGCAGAAAATTACTTGTAATCATTAGAATTTTCTGCGACTAGCAGTTTGTCCAATAGTTCAGGTTTTCTGATATTTTCAATTTTAAGAATGTCTTTATAAAGATAGCTGCTAGATAGATTCTATCATATTCAAAAAATGATAAAAAACACTCTAATCCAAAATTATTGCCATATTTTCGGAATATAATCCAAAATTATTGCCATATTTTTGGAATAGGCAAAAAACCGTTCTATCCGCAACGCTATTGTCTTCCTCTTTTTTGTTGAAGAAAACGCTTATTTCTCCACAACAATCGGCACTCCACGGGTGTTCTTCGTTTCACTCATGACAAAAACGCTGTGCAGGCTTCCCAAACAACTCATCGCTCCAAGTTTGTGCTGCATAAACTGCTGGTATGCGTGCATGTCTTGAGCGTAAACTTTTATTAAGAAGTCGTAATCTCCACTGGTGTTGAAACATTCTGTGATCTCTTCAATGTCCTGAACAGCATCTATAAATTGTTGTATCATCTCTTCAGAATGCTGCTTCAGACGGATATTGCACAATACCATAATCCCGTTGCCAACTTTTTTCGCGTCTACTACCGCCATATATCGTGTGATATATCCTTCTCGTTCCAATCGCTTTTGTCGTTCGAAAGTGGGAGAGGGTGATAGATGCACTTTTGCCGCAAGTTCTTTTATTGTCAGTTGCGAATTTTTTTGTAGTTCACGCAGAATACGAATATCTGTCTCGTCTAATTTATAGCTGTTTTCCATTTTCTTAAAACTGAATTTTTGCCGAATAATATTCTTGTAATTGATGATGATTACCGCAAATTAAGCATATTTTGCCGAACTTTCCAAAATATTTTTACGATTAAAACAGACGGCATATCTTTGCATTGCAATTGCGAAAAAAACAGTTTGGTTGATTTATTAATTGAATTTAATCGTATCGGATATATGGCGTTAAAAACTAATGTGTTAGGGTATCCACGTGTGGGTGCCAACCGCGAATTGAAAAAAGTAGAAGAGGCATATTGGGCCGGTAAGTCCACTAAAGAGGAATTGTTGAAGACAGCTGCGGAACTACGTAAGGGTAATTGGCTTCTGCAAAAGGAGGCTGGCATAGATTTGATTCCAAGCAACGACTTCTCGTTTTATGATCAGACACTGGATTTGTCTCTTTGTGTAGGTGCGATTCCTGAGCGTTACAATGCGTTGAAAAGTGACAGACTTGATCTTTATTTCGCTATGGCTCACGGATTCCAGAAGAATGGAATTGACGTTACTGCCATGGAGATGACTAAGTGGTTTGACACAAACTATCATTATATTGTCCCTGAGTTTACTAAGGATCAGAAGTTCACTCTTGTATACAATAAGGCAGCCGAGGAGTTTAAGGAGGCTCTTGATCTTGGCATCAAGACAAAACCTGTGTTGATCGGACCTATCACCTATCTGCTTCTTGGAAAAGAGAAGGAGAAGGGTTTCAATCGCGTCGACTTGATTGATAGACTTTTGCCTGTATATTTGGAAATTTTGAGACAGCTTGAAAGCCTTGGTGCGGAGTATGTCCAGATCGACGAGCCTATTCTTAGCACAGACATCAGCGAGGAGATAAAGAATCTTTATCGAAGAGTGTATGCGGAGATTACCAAAGCCATAAAGTTGAAGATTATCCTTGCCACATATTTCGATAGTCTTGCCGATAATACAGATCTTGCCACTGATCTTAATGTCGACGTGTTGCATATAGATCTTGTGCGAGCTCCTCAACAGTGGAAGGATGTTGTCGCACGTTTGAAGGGCAACACAGTGTTGAGCTTAGGAGTCGTTGATGGAAGAAACATCTGGAAAAACGATTTCGCACAGTCGCTTGAGATCATTGAGAATGTAAGAAAACAGTTGGGAGAAAATCGTGTGATCATCTCTACAAGCTGTTCGTTGCTTCATTCTCCATTCGATTTGGATAATGAGAAGAATGAAAAATCATTGCCTGCTGAGGTGAAAAGATGGATGGCATTCGCTCGCCAGAAAGTGAATGAAGTGGTGACGTTGGCTGATCTTGCTGACATTTTCCCATCTGAAAAAGCGAAGTCGGCTTTGAAAAACAATATTGCCGACATAGAAAACCGTCGTTCTTCAGTTTTGACGAATAATGAGGATGTGAAGAAAAGAATCGCTGGCATAACTCCTGCGTTTTCTCAAAGAAAAAGTCCGTTTGCGACGCGAATCAAAGAGCAGCGCAGGGTGTTGAACCTTCCTCTTTTCCCAACTACAACTATCGGATCATTTCCTCAGACTGTGGAGGTCCGCTCATGGCGTAGCAAATTCAAGAAAGGAGAGATCACAAGAGCTGAGTACGACAGATTGCTTAAGGGAGAGATAGAGAAAACAATTCGCAAGCAGGAGGAGATCGGATTAGACGTCTTGGTTCACGGTGAGGCTGAGCGTAATGATATGGTGGAGTATTTCGGTGAGCAGTTGAGTGGATTCGCCTTCACACAGAACGGATGGGTACAGAGTTATGGAAGCCGTTGTGTGAAACCGCCAGTTATCTATGGAGATGTCTATCGCCCTAATGCAATGACAATTGACTGGATAACATATGCTCAAAGTTTGACAGACAAACCTGTAAAGGGAATGCTTACAGGACCAGTCACTATATTGCAGTGGAGTTTTGTCCGTAACGACCAGCCAAGAGCAGTCACAATGAAGCAGATCGCGCTTGCTATCCGCGACGAAGTTGTCGACCTAGAGAAGGCAGGTATAAAGGTGATCCAGATAGATGAGCCTGCAGTACGTGAGGGCTTGCCGCTAAGAAAAAGTGACCGCAAGGCATATCTTGACAATGCGGTGGAGTCGTTCCGTATCTCAGCTTCAGGAGTGAAAGATGAGACACAGATACACACACACATGTGCTACTGTGAGTTCAACGATATAATAGAACACATCGCTTTGATGGACGCAGACGTGATAACGATCGAGTGTGCACGAAGCCAGATGGAATTGCTTGAATCATTTGTAAAGTTTAAATATCCTAATGAAATCGGTCCAGGAGTTTACGACATCCATTCTCCACGAGTTCCGTCTGTAGAAGAGATGGTGGCATTGATGCGTAAAGCAGCACAAGTGATCGCACCGTCGCAACTATGGGTAAATCCAGATTGTGGACTTAAAACGCGTGGATGGGCTGAGACTGAAGCCTCGTTGAGAAACATGGTGGAAGCAGCGAAAGTATTACGCCGATAGTAATTTGATTTATGTAGTTATTGTAAGTTAGAGACTGTAGGGCTGTCATTTTATGATGGTTCTACAGTTTTTTTAGTGTTTTTTGTTATCTATGGATATAGATGATAAAACATTAATCTATTGTATGTCAGGAAGTAAACGTTGTAATACAATTACATATTACAGGTTACAAACCATTCATTTTCATTTCTTGTTTAGATTGAACAAAGATTTTTTTCTTTTGAAGTGTGGTGTATTGTGGAATTTGTTTTACTTTTTCAGATGTGACATTTTTGTATATATTTTCTTCAATTATTGCTACAGCTTTAACCGTTATATAAATTCTACTACTTGGGTTGGGATTGAAGAAACTAAGACAAAGTTTTCCATTTTCAGTTAAATCTTTATTTGTAAATCTAGCATATCCTGCAGATCCACTACCTTTATGTAGATACTTACTTGGTTGGCCTTTTACAAAAAGGTCAGCTTCTTTAGGTGTCATTACAAAATATTCTACTAGTTTGTTTTTGACGTTGTTTTGGTCTGGAATAGCCAATTCTGCAACCAATCCTGCAGCATATCCGTACAATGGATTACCGCTAAAAGATCCTAAGGTGTTTGATGCTTTTACTATTTTTTCCTTATTTTTTACCCAAAAAGATTCTGCTTTATCTTGCTGACAAAACCAAAATGCCCAGGATACTACTTTTTTTTCAGAAAGAGGACTTTTATCAAATGGAAGATCTAAAGATAAGGCTACTTTAGGATTATCGTGAATAATCAGTCCTGCAGATCTTATTTCTAGGTTTGTGTTAAGAAGTTCGATGGCATTCTTTTTGGTTTCTAATAATTCTCTGACGGTTTCTGTATATTTTTCTTCTTTATATCCTATCAACGAATCTTCCGAGTAAGGTATGAAAGTTGTGTCATTTACATTTTCATAATGCCAGCCTGTGTCAAAAGAAACAGTTGATTCATCAGCAGGAACTCTCTGGATTTTTAATTTGCAGATTCTTCCCGCAATAGCTGGATTCTTAAATCTAAATGCATATAATCCCTTTCTAATAACATTAATTTTTTTGTTGTTAATTGTCGAAGTTTTAAAATCTTGAAATTTTGTATTGTTTGGTAATTCTATTATTTCTATTTCTTTTATACTCTTTCCGTCTTTTTCTGTAAAATCAAAGATAATTTGATCTCCAGCAGCAAATCCATAATAGAATGTTTCTTCTCCGTTCAATTTAAATGTTTTTTCTGTCACTTCAACTGGTTCTATAGCAAAGGATGCGTAGAACAAAGTTGAAAATATAATTGTCAGTAATGTTTCAAAAGTTCTCATGGTTTCTTCATTTTTTTATTATTCATGATTATATACACATAAAAATTTCCTAATTCCTCATCTGGTGGTCCTTACGAATTTTCCAAAATGAATATTTGTATGTCATGTTGTATTTGATCTTTAATTTCTATGAACAAACAAAAGCATCAGGAGAAACTGCCTAATTAATTATATAAGTCAGCTAAATATGTGTTTTTGTGCATTTTTCAAGTCCCTTTGTGGCTTTGTCTAAAGCCTTTTTATTTTTTTGCCAGAAACATTAAATAACGTGAGTTTGACGAATTGTAATCTGCAAGTTAGCAATGAAGAGCTATCATAAAAAAGAAAGGAATTGCCCACTTTCTGATAGAAATCTCACCACTTTTTCTCATTAAAAGGCATAGCCTTTCCCTGTGAACTTTGTGTCTCTGTGCTGTGTGCTCGGCTTACTGCTCGCACTGCAGATGGGAATGTTAGGGTGTTCCTCCTTTAACAATCCTTTGTTTTGGTTACATAATGAATTCTATTGCAAAATCTTTTATACAAATTTAAGCAATATTTCAGATTATTTTATTTTTAACATTACATCTGTCATTCTTCCCAGATGTTATTCCATTTGTTTTCACACGATTCTGTCAACGGATTTCCAAAATGAACTTTATTTTTGGGTGAAAACTCTGGATTCCCTTCTAACCAACTAATATTAAACCCTGCAGGTGCAGACAGAACGAGATTTCTATCCTTGTGAAATATTTTCACATAATAATAATGAACCTCGTATAAAAGATTAACAAACTGACTTCTTGACAAGATGAAATACCTAAACGAGTAAGTCTCCGACTCCTTATTCCATTGTGCAGACACAAAAACATAAGGTCCCTTAACCATCTTCCATAGGTTGTCCTTGTCGAGAGCTTCTTCTATACTAAAACCTGTAGTGATATTTTTTTCTACACTAGTTTTAACTTGCACTAATGTTGTTTTAGGTTTCCACCATAACTCTTTGCTTTCTGGTGTTGAACTGTCCAAACATACGATGTCTATTGATTTAAAGTTCTTTATTGAACAATTTGCATTGAATGCATCCCATCCTTGTTCCAAAAGTTTTACTACGACCAAGTTTTCTCCAATGGATCCTAAACGAGCTTTACTTGTTTGTTTATTGCTATTATCCATACCCATAAACTATATTTTACGTCAATTCGACGAATTTAACAGATTGGTTATTTTACTAAAGTGGTGTTCCTAGAGAAAATAAAAACAACCCTATAGTAACGAATCCAAATTTATCGAAATTTTCTGTTAGATTAACGATTTCTGCAAATTTTTTGACAAGTTGATTAAGAAGCATTTGATCGAAGCTTAAGCAAAAATCCATTATCTTTGCGTCAGAATAATCAAATTATGTCATGGATTACGAAGAAAGAATAGAGAAGGCGGTAGCACTTTTCAATAGCGGGTTCAACTGTTCACAGTCGGTAGTCGCGGCATTTGCTGATATGTATGGTTTCACGGAAGAGCAGGCGTTGAGGATGTCGGCGTCGTTTGGTGCTGGAATGGGTAGAATGAGAGAGACGTGTGGAGCTGTATGTGGAATGTTCCTTCTTGCTGGATTGGAATGTGGACAGACTGATCCGAAAGATGCTGCGTCAAAGTCGTTTAATTATAAGGTGGTGCAGGAGCTGGCTGCCAAGTTTAAGGAGCAGAACGGATCGATCAGGTGTGCTGACCTGTTAGGACAGTTGAAAGAGAAGAAGACGACGCATGTGCCAGAAGCTCGCACTGCTGAATATTATGCCAAACGTCCATGTCCACGTATGGTGGAATGTGCGGCAAGAATTTGGGTGGAGAAATTGAAGGAGCTGAGGGGAGAGTAGACGTCGGCAGAGGAAGAGAGATATAGTTGTTACAAAAATATTAAAATATAGTATATAGTATATAGCGAATAGTTGGCGAGCCATTGAAAACATTATTTTTGCCGAAAATCAATCAACAAAAAGCAAAAATATGAAAAAAAGTTTTAAGGCTATTTTATTGATAATTTCGGTTATCAGTATGTCTATTTTAGCATGCTCATGTGATAAGGATGATGACGATGAAGTAAAGGACTTATATGCATCAATGAGTAAGTCTATGCAAGATTCCATTGGTATCAGTGAGTGTAGGACAGCATCAATGACTCCTATAGAGAGACCACAGGACACAGTGATTGACAATAGATATGGTTTTGAAATGTGGTATGCATCAACAAACGTTCAGGAAGACATCAATCAGATAACCAATGATTATGCGGCACAGGCAAGAAAGGTAAGTACGAATACCAAAATGCGTCTGTATTGGTTGAATATTGGAGGAATGAGTTCATCTAAGACAGTTTTAGATGGTCCAAGGACAGTAGGAAAAGATAAGGCGTTCTTTTTTGCTAAAGATAATCAGAGTTGGCTTGTCAAGGCATATAACATAAACGACAAGTACATACGTGTTATCGTATGCTTATATGCAAAGAAAGGAAAATTTTTTGATGAACGTTATGATGATGGACATTTGCTAGATCCAAAGTAAATAAGGAAAGCAGTAGAGGCAGTGCTTCTGCTGCTTTTTTATTTGATTCTTGTTTGCTAATGAAAAAAAATCATACTTTTGTCTTGTTAGTTCCCTTTTGCAGTTGATGCGAGGGACGTTTTTTAAACGGACAGTAAAATTTTATTATGGCAAGACCAATACGTAACACACCTATTATTACAGGTAAAGATGCAACAGCTTTTATTCAAGCAGCGTCTACAATTCCATCAGAGACAATCCGTAGAATAGAGCGTATACGTTTAGAAAAAGGAAAGGGCATGTCGTAATGACATGCCCTCCCTGGTTAACATTATGGCATTATGACTTTTTATGTCAGCTTAGTAGTTTCTCGAATTTGATGTTAACTCTTGTGTAGTGAGGTGTAAAATCTTTCACTTCGCTGAAACCATACTTGTTGTAGAGACCCATTGCCGCTTTCAACTTGGTGTTGGTTTCTAGGATTAATTTACTGATGTTGTTGTTTTTTGCGTAGTTGAATATCGCGTCAAACAATTGTTTGGCTACACCTTTGCCTTGTGCCGACGGATCCACTGCCAGTTTGGAGATTTCATATTCCGTCTCACCATGCTTCAGAAGAGCGACGCATCCAAGAACATTTCCGCTTTCAGTCGCAAAAAACAGATGCCCTCCTTTATCGAGAATCTCTTTTTTAGGGTTGGTTAGAAGTTCCACTTCAAATGGCTCGATTGTGTTTTCGTCAAAGAAGCGAACAATCCAACCACGGTTGAGAGCTTCAAAATATTTCGTGTACTGGGGTTTCCAAGTTTCAATCTGTGCCATATCAATTAATTTTTAAGTCATGAAACAGAAAATGACGCCCGATTTTAATTCAATTCCTTTGTGCAAAGAGACGCTTGGAAAACCCACAAATATTTTGTGTCATGTCATGACAACACATTCCATAGTGCCCACAACCGATTCCTTAAAAAAGATAGACGCATTTCCTGTTATAATTTACAATTTATTAGATCTGATCCAAAGCCTGCTTCAAGTCATCAAGAATATCGTCGATGTGCTCTGTTCCGATACTCAATCTGACTGTAGAAGGTGTGATGTGCTGCTGAGCCAACTCTTCTGGTGACAACTGTGAGTGAGTTGTTGTGTATGGATGGATTACAAGGCTCTTAACGTCTGCAACGTTTGCAAGAAGAGAGAAGATTTTCAATGAGTCGATAAACTTCCATGCCTCGTTTTGTCCGCCCTTGATCTCGAATGTGAAGATAGACGCTCCTCCGTTAGGGAAATACTTCTTGTAAAGAGCATTGTCTCTGTGGCTTGAAAGTGCAGGGTGGTTGACTTTAGATACTTTTGGATGGTTGTTAAGGAAGTCTACAACTTTCAATGTGTTTTCAACGTGACGCTCTACTCTCAATGATAGAGTCTCAAGACCCTGAAGAAGGATGAACGCGTTGAATGGAGAAAGTGTAGCTCCTGTGTCACGAAGGATCACCGCACGGATACGTGTCACGAATGCTGCGGCTCCAGCAACGTCTGCGAATACAGCTCCGTGGTATGATGGATCTGGTTTTGCTAGAGTAGGGAACTTGTCTGCGTTTGCCTTCCAGTTGAATGTTCCACCGTCTACAATAACTCCTCCAAGAGATGTTCCGTGTCCACCGATAAACTTAGTCGCTGAGTGAACAACGATATCTGCACCGTGCTCGATTGGACGGATTAGGAATGGAGTTCCGAATGTGTTGTCGACGATCAATGGAATGTTATGCTTGTGTGCGATAGCCGCTACCTTGTCGATGTCAAGCACATCACTGTTAGGATTACCAAGTGTCTCAGCGTATAGGGCTTTTGTGTTTGGCTTGATTGCCTTCTCAATTGCATCGAAATCTGAGAAGTCTACGATTGTATTGCTGATTCCCTGAGTTGAAAGTGTATGTGTGATAAGGTTGTAAGATCCACCGTAAAGGTTGTCTGCTGCAACTAGATGATCACCGTTCTGAAGAATATTCTGTAATGCGTATGTGATCGACGCTGCTCCTGATGCTACTGCAAGTCCTGCAACTCCACCTTCAAGAGCTGCCACTCTTTCTTCAAAAACACTCTGAGTTGTATTAGTCAAACGACCGTAAATGTTTCCAGCGTCACGAAGTCCGAAACGGTCTGCTGCGTGCTGAGCATTGTTGAATACGTAAGAAGCAGTCTGGTAAATAGGTACTGCGCGTGAACCTGTTGCTGGATCTGGATTCTCCTGTCCTACATGAAGTTGTAGTGTCTCGAAATGAAGTTTTTTCTGTGCCATAATCTTTATCTTTTTTAGTTAAACCATTTTGTTATTTCTTCTTGTCTTTTGACATTGCAAAGGTATGGCGACTTGATAGATTGACTATGAAGATTTGAAAAATTAGAATATGATTTTAGAAATAGGTTAAATCTATGGAAGTATATTCTATAAAATGAACTTTTTTGTACGGTTTGAAGAATGGGGTTGAGACGCCATAATGTGACGTCTCAACAGATATTATGACAGTCCGATCTTATTTTTGCAGAAAGAACTTGATTTCTTATCTAGCGCGTCAATTCTTGTTCTTTCTTCTGATATATTGGTTGATGGCGTACAAAGGAATGTTTGTCATCCAATCTTGTTCTTGGAATCCTTTCATGGAAAATCTAAGACCTTTAAATTCTGGATGTTCTTTAATAAATTGATGTAGTGATTTTGCTCTGACATTTTCTTCGGCTTTCACTTCAATTGGGACTATTCCCCCATCCATTTGTATTATAAAATCCAATTCTCCATCAGATTGTTCTTTACTCCAATAGTATGGTGTGTAACCTTCAGACACTAATTGTTGCATCACAAAGATTTCGGTAAAAGCACCTTTGTATTCTACAAATGCGTTATTGCTTAATAATACGTCTTCAGGAGCCGTTTCGTTCATACATCCGAATAATCCGCAATCCAAAAGAAATAACTTGAATGCTGAAAGATCTTCATAGAATTTCAAGGGCTGACGGATTTCTCTGACTCTGTTGACTTTGTATGCAATTCCACAATCTATCAACCATTGTATGGCTAATTCATACTCTGCTGCCCTAGCACCTTTCTTTATGACGTTAAAGATAAACTTTTTGTTTTCTTTAGCCAATTGTGATGGAATTGAGTCAAATGTTTGCCTTATCTTGATAGCTACGTTGTTGCCGCTATGTTTGGAAAAATCGTTTCTGTATGTGGCAAGAATATTTTTCTGTTTTTGTCGAACTTTACTCAAATCTTTATTATTTATATATGATTGCACTACTTCTGGCATTCCTCCTAAAAAATAATAGAGTCGTAGAATCTCGACTAATTTATCATGAAAAGTAGCAATACTGTC
>CAMJFV010000037.1 GCA_946405045.1 uncultured Bacteroidales bacterium
ACCCAAAGAGATGCCCATAACCTTGATTTTACCAAGG
This sequence comes from uncultured Bacteroidales bacterium, assembly GCA_946405045.1. Taxonomy (GTDB): domain Bacteria; phylum Bacteroidota; class Bacteroidia; order Bacteroidales; family Paludibacteraceae; genus UBA1723. Next base: position 38 of record CAMJFV010000037.1, read on the forward strand.
TAGATACCTGTTGATATCACTATGGCATAAAGCAAGGCGATATGGGCAACAGACTCATTGCTGGTAAACAAATTAGTCAGCCAAGAAAAGTCCATAATACTTGTATTGGAAATTTGACGACTCTGTTGTTGTTACAGGGATAAACTTTTTGGACAATACGATACCAACAGAATCTCCATCAATAACGAAACCGTTATTCTTTCCACACGCTGAAATCTTCGAGACGGCTCTCCACACAAATAGAGAAGCGACTACAACTAATAATGAAACCATGAGTTTTTTTTTATTTTATCTATGTTTTTTAGTTATTAATCATTTTTTTCTTTCCGGCATTGTCACGATATGGAAGAAGAAAAGGATCAATCCAATTGCGTTCCACATCATAACGCTTCCGTTTTTGTTCACTGATGCAAAAGTAGAGCAGATTTGAATGCGATTTCAGATTTTGTTATGAGTTTTATTGATAGTTGTTATAAGCAAAATTCGTCAATCATATCATTTTCTTATAGTCATAATTAGCAGAATTAATACACACCATACCCACAATGAATATAAAAGCACTAAATTTGCATCCGAAGATTATTAGATGGTATGGAACTAAGACAATTGAGAGCATTCGTTAAAATTGCAGAGACCTGCAGTTTTTCGTTAGCAGCAAAAGAACTTTACGCTACACAAAGTGCCCTTTCTCAGAGTTTGAAGAAATTAGAAGATGAACTTGGTGCGAAACTATTCAATAGGAACAATCATAATGTGGGGTTGACTGAGGCAGGAGACGCATTGCTTCCGTATGCGAAGAGAACAATAGAAGACGCGGACAATTGCGTCTACAAGATGAACGACCTTATGAATATGAAATGCGGAACTCTTAATATAGGAGTGACACACTCATTCCGTATTCTGACGTCGGATACGATCAACGTCTTCGTGAAAAAATTTCCCAATATAAAACTCAATATTTTCTATAAGACAAACGACGAACTGCAGAACATGCTTTTCCGTAAGGAGATAGACATCATGCTGGCATTCAAACCAGAGACAATCGCCGAGCAAATTGAGTCACACAATCTGTTTGAGGATAAGCTATGCGCGATAGTCGCAAAAGACCATGTCTTGGCTCAGAAAAGCAGCATCACAATGGAAGAGATCGCCGAATATCCGCTTATTCTTCCGGCAGAAGGCACACAGGCTCGCAATATGATCGACAGAGTGCTGAAGACAAATCCCGTCGAACTAAAACCACAAATCGTGATCAATGAAATCACACCAATCCTGATGCTTGTGTCGTACGGCAAAATGATTTCCATTCTTTCCAGTCTCTCCACCAAAACAAGATCTGATGTAGTGGCGGTACCGGTTGACGTCACAGACAATGTGATGGAAGGGGCTTTCCTGATTCTGAAAAATTCCTATTTCAAACAATCGGCAAAGGAGTTTATCAAATTGGTCTGCGAAACACATCTGTTGAGACTGAAGATGGACAGTCTGTTTAATTAATTCATAATGCTGAATGCTTAATTCATAATTATTTACACATTTGCAACTTATTTTCATTTTTCTTATGTAAAGTTTGTCAAAAATGATACACAAATAATATTTTTGCAATACAAGAACCCGCCAAGCCTCTTTATAATGCTTAAATCGGCGGGTCGTTTTTTATTGTTTTAGTCTATGGTTAATTATTCAAAAAACGTATTTAGATCCTTCAGAACAAGTAAATCTGTTGATTAGTAGAGGACTCGTAATTGATAACAGTAACAAAACTCAGCAATATTTGAAACGTATCGGTTATTACCGTATGTCTGCATACTTATATCCTTTACTTGCCACACCTAAAGAAGCTCATGTTTATAAAATACACACGTCCATAGATCTCCGATACAATACAGCAAGGCAAAATATTTTTTACTCTCTGTATTATCAAATACTTAATGGATGCCATCGTACCAGAAAATGACATGACAACAAAAATTCGATGGTTATTTGTCGAATATTCCAACATTGATTTGTCCGCAATGGGCTTTCCAAAGAACTGGGAAATGGAGCCATTATGGCAATAAATACACATTTTTATTTGCAAAGCGATAAAGAATCTTTATATTTGAGTCTAAACCATACCGACATGAAACAAATTGCTTCCATCATATTGGCACTGACACTCGCCTTCCCCACTTATGCTGAGGGGGGATTTAGATGGTGTCTATCCTTTTTTGATTTTAATTCTCCTATGAAACCTGAATATGAAGCACAGTTAGAAGAACTTGCAGAGTTCATCAAATCATATCCAGACGAACTGTTTGAGATTTCTGGACATCTGGATGAACGAGCAAGTGAGTGTTTAAGTATAAAACTGGATCAAAAAAGAGCGGACTACGTTCGACGTCTCCTGATAGACAATTATGGTATTCCTGGATCAATGCTTATCTCTGTAGGAAAAGGCAAACATGAACCATATATCAAGGGAGCAAAGACGGAAGCAGAACATGAGTGGAATAGAAGAACAGAGATAAGAATCATAAGGAAAGATGAATGATGTAGATTGGGGTGGGTTTGAAAACCACCACTACGACACATATTATATAATTGTATGGGCAGATTTGAAATCTGCCCGTTATTCATATCCAATTATACAAAAATAGAGACGCAGTTTCCCACGTCTCTATTAGAATCTATAATGGTAAGATTAATTACTTAACCTCCCAAGTATCATTAGTTTCAAGAAGTTCTGCGAAATTGTGATACTTCTTAGCAGCCTTAACCTCCTCGATCTGTGCGTTTACAGCATCATCGTAAGTAGGAGCCTCAACATCACGAATAACTCCAAGTGCTACTGGATAATCCATCATAGCAAGCTTTAGCTGAAGTGTGTTGTCCTCACAATGAGCATCGTGAACAAGGATATCCTTCTCTGTAATACCGTTCTCACCTAGTTTAACAACCTTCACATTGAAGCCATCCTGCATTAGTCCGAACTCATTGTTCTCACCGAACAACATCTTCTCACCATGCTTCAAGTAGATAGCGTTCTTTGCGCGACCTTCCTTAGTGTAAACTGCCTCGTGTGTACCGTCGTTGAAGATAACACAGTTCTGAAGGATCTCACAAACAGCAGCACCCTTATGTGCGTGAGCTGCCTTTAGAACATTAACTGTACCCTCAGCGTCTGTGGCTACCGCACGTGCGAAGAAGTGACCTCTTGCACCGAAGCAAAGCTCAGCTGGACGGAATGGATCCTCAACTGTTCCGTAAGGAGACGACTTGCTGACGAATCCTCTTGGTGAAGTTGGAGAGTACTGACCCTTGGTCAAACCATAGATACGGTTGTTAAGAAGGATCATCTTTAGGTCGATATTACGACGGTTAGCGTGGATGAAATGGTTACCACCGATAGCAAGACCATCACCATCACCACTCACCTGCCATACGCTTAGCTTAGGGTTTGAAACCTTACAACCTGTTGCGATCGCAGCGGCACGTCCGTGGATGGTGTTCATACCGTAGGTAGCCATGTAGTGAGGCAGACGGCTTGAACAACCGATACCAGAAATAACTGCTATATCATGTGGAGCAACGCCAATCTCTGCCATTGCCTTGTGAAGCGACGCCAAGAAGAAGTGGTCACCGCATCCTGGACACCAACGTGGCTGTCCTTTTTTATAATCTTTAGCTGTGTATTCGCTCATTTTAATCTAAAATTAAGAGTTAAGAATTAAGAGTTAAGAATTTTTTTCTTTCCATTCTTTGACTCAAGTTTTTGTTTTACAGTTTTAATCACACTAGTTAGGATACTAAATAATTCATCTGCGGATCTATGCATTGAATTATATTCAGCGTCACTAATATAATTAGTCCTTTTAAGAATTCTAAGCCAATATAAAGTCTCATTGCACTCCTTAAATGCTATTTGCATTTTAGAGAGGAAATCCGAATCAGATTGAGCACACTGGGCTTCCGCCACATTAGCACCAATACTGGTTCCTGATCTTAAGAGTTGTTTTGAACATACATGTTCTTTTCTTTCAAAATGAAGACATTTATATGCATTCACTATACGTACTGCAAAATCTTCACTTTTGACACACAACACATTCTCCGCCATTAGAAGCGCAATTCTTACTTTTTAACTCTTAATTCTTAATTATACTAATTTATTAAATGCTGCAACCAACTCGCTAACTACGAATGGCTGACCCTTAACCTCATTGAACTGTGCTGGTGCGAAACCATCAACCTTCATACGAAGGAATGCAGCGAACTGACCAAGGTTCTGCTCAGCTACAACCACCTTCTTGTACTTCTTCAATACCTCAGCTGTATTCTTTGGCAATGGGTTGATGTAACGGAAGTGAGCAAGAGCCACCTTCTTACCTGCAGCACGCATCTCATCCATAGCTGCGTGTAGGTGTCCGTAAGTTCCACCGAAGCCTACGATCAAAAGATCTGCATTATCCTTGTCGCCCTCTACCTCTACATCTGGTACAGGAATCTTGTCGATCTTGCTCTGACGAAGACGGCACATCAAATCGTGGTTCTCAGGATTTGTTGAGATAGCACCTGTCTTGCTGTCCTTCTCAAGACCACCAAGGATATGAGCGAATCCCTCACGACCAGGAACAGCCCAGTATCTTACATCTCTCTCATCTCTCATGTATGGAGTCCATGTTCCCTTCATTGACTCTGGAACGTATGGAATATTGATTGCTGGATACTCAGCAAGGTTAGGAAGCTTGAATGCCTCTGAACCGTTTGCGATATATGCGTCGCTCATGAACGCTACAGGAGTCATGTGCTCTAGAGCTATCTTACATGCTGCGTATGCTGATTCGAAACAGTCTGCTGGGCTTGTAGCAGCGATAACTGGCATTGGAGTCTCACCGTTACGTCCGAACAATACCTGAAGAAGGTCTGTCTGCTCTGACTTTGTTGGAAGACCTGTAGCAGGACCACCACGCTGAACGTCGATAACAACCAATGGAAGCTCCATGATAACAGCAAGGTTCATTGCCTCACTCTTCAAACAGATACCAGGACCAGAAGTTGAAGTCACACCTAGAGCTCCAGCGAATGAAGCACCAAGTGCAGAAGCACATCCTGCGATCTCATCCTCACACTGAACTGTTGTTACACCAAGAGACTTGTGCTTTGACAACTCGTGAAGAACATCTGTAGCTGGAGTGATTGGGTAAGAACCAAGGTATAGGCGAAGACCTGCCTTCTCAGCTGCAGCGATAAGACCGTATGCAGTTGCCTTGTTTCCGTTGATATCCATGTAGCGACCCTTCTTTGCAGGAGTCTGCTTTGATACTACATTATATGTATGGCTTACTGATGCATGAGTGTTAGCACCGAAGTCGTATCCTGCGTGGATAACCTTGATGTTATTCTCTGCGATAGCCGCCTTCTTTCCAGAGAACTTGTCGCGAAGGAATTTCTCAGCGATTGAAAGATCACGGTTGAAGATGTAGCAAACAAGACCAAGAGCAAGCATATTTCTACACTTAAGCATAGCCTTTGGATCCATTCCTGAATCAGCAAGAACATCCTTAACCATTGAAGTCACAGGCACCTCGATAACATCCTGCTTAATGCCCATCTCTGCGATAGCACCTGCTGCGTCTGTAGCCTCAAACTGAGCCTTCTCTAGATCAGCTTTCTTAAAGCTGTCGACGTCGATGATGATAGATGATGTTGGCTTACAGAACTTATACTGTGTCTTTAGAGCTGCAGGGTTCATTGCAACCAATACATCACACTTATCTCCAGGAGTGAAAGCTTTGTCTGATGCGATACTTACCTGGAATCCAGATACTCCAGTCAACGAACCTTGTGGGGCACGAATATCTGCTGGGTAGTCAGGGAATGTACAAATACCATTACCTACAGTGGCCGAGATAGTGGAAAAAATATTTCCAGCAAGCTGCATTCCGTCTCCGGAGTCGCCTGAGAATCGAACCACCACTTGATCCAATTCTTCTACTTTCAAGTTGTCTGCCATATTATATTTAGTTACTTTTATTTTTCAAATTTCTACCTTCTGCGTGCAAAGTTAGTCAAAATGTAAGCAATTCAAAAATATTATGAATATTATTTCAGTTTAACGTGCCTCAATATCCTCATTTTGGCATATTTATGCGGTATATATCTTGTCATTTTGTAAGAAGTTGTTTAATATTAAAGCTGTTTTGTTTTTGTATAGTTTAGATTCATACTCTGTTTAGCTTTCTTATTCCAAACACGACATTAAAATACATTTGTAAAACTTGATATATTTATACAGTTCCTTTTCATGTTTCAGTTTTAATTCTTATTTTTGTTGAAACAAAGAATTGTGAAATTTCAAAAAAAATACCAGATGAAAAAAATAAAAACAGCGATTGTAGCTCTATCATATATGTTCTGTGCAGTCGTTTCAAACGCACAAGAACAGCAACTGACTATCAAATGCGAACAAATCGGCGAAATCAAAGGCGATCAGAAGTTTTCTGCTGAAGACGGATGGTTAATGCTGACTACTGATTTATACATCCTTAATCCTGAAGCCTTCAAAGGTCAGCTTGAGACAATTTACACAAGCCGTAAGGAGAAAGACAAAGTCAAAAACGTATTCATCTCAGGTCAGATCACCAGCACCACCGTCGCTCAGGATGTGAGATATCCTCTTTATAATCTGACAGTGGATTATGTGAACAAAGAGTTGACCGTCAACAAAGCCAACACACAAGGCAAGATCAGAATCGCCGACAACATTCCTCTCAACGCGTTCGGAACTAACCCTGTGGAGATGAAATTCTACGCAGAGGCTATCAACGTGGAACAGCCACAGCGTATCTCAGATTTCGTCTGCCGCCAACTTTCCAACATAGGCAAGGTGAACAACGACTACTCTGCCATGAACAAAGTGTCAGAGGAGTATGGTAAACTTTTGGAAAGCAAGACGAAAGAGCGTCAGTATGTGTTCAATTCCACAGTATCCCTATTCAACGAACTTGACGTCGACCGCAAAGTCTACTCGATCTGTCTATACCAGTTTGCCCCAAGCAATCAGGATATAGAGAGAAATTTCTCCAACGCAGCCTTGAAGAAATGCGTCGACGACAACTCTAATATTGACTACGCCACTATCAGAAAGAATGTCGCAAACAAGACAGCCCCTATAATCGTGGCAGTAAACTATAAGAGCAGCCACAAACCAAACGTCCGCAAACCTAACCAGATCAACGATTCCTACGTCAACGACAGAATCGTGAAAACACGTAACCTCTATGCGGCTAAGCTTATCAGCGACGACGTCTTCACACAGGAAGATGATCTGAACGAACTTTTGAAGGATTATCTTTCTTTAGACAAAGAGGTGAAGGGATACAAAGAGAACAAGGCTAAAGGAATGACCAACATCAATCCGTCTGCTATCATCTACAACTACTCTGAGCTTCTCAACTCTATCATGATGAAGAACTTGAAGAAAGAGTATCTTTATGAAAACACTTTCAAGGCTCACTATAATGATGTGCAGAACGCAGCAAAAGCAAGTTTGAAGGATGGCAAGGAACTAGAGCGAATCGAAAAACTTGTCAATGTGATGGTTATGGAGAAAGACGCGGATACAATCACGTCGACAAACAAGATCATAGCAAACTTCAACGCCATCAACGACGCAGAGGCATTGGTGGAAGACACGAAATGGGAGACAAGCGTATCAGATTTGAGAGACCGTTACGAAGAGGCATACTTCGACAAAGTGTTCAAAGGCAAGTGTGAGAAACTGCTTGAGGGTGATCCAAAAGAGAAGGAGCCAATCGCAGAGCAGATCAAGAAAGAGATTGAGGCATCCAACTGCAAGGCTTGTTTCTTCCAGGCAGAAGAATACTACTTCGAGCCACTTCAGGATAAAATCAACGTGTTGAAAGCAGAAGAGGCAGAGAAAGCAGCAGCCGAAGCAGCTGCGGCAGCAAAAGCAGCCAAACTTGCCAAGAAGAAGGCGATGATGGCGAAGAAGAAGAAGAAATAAGGATATGGTCATTTTTTGGATTTTTTTCTGTTTACTTCTAGGTTTTGTGCATTATGAAGCACTCAAAAGTGGAGTAAAAGAAGGCAAAACAGGTGGAATTTCGGTTCCTATATATGCCGGATTTTCCATCCCAATAATAATGTTCGTGTCATACTTTGAGCTAAACTGGCTTGCGATATTATTAATATCCCCAATCGCTTTGGTCGCACTTATCGCATATTTAATATGGGAATTAACGAGACTGGAAAAAAACAAGTGGATAGCAACAATAACACTAATCGCATTCTATGTAGTTTGCTGGATAACCGGACTTTTATCTTGGGATTTGACAGGGCTTAGTGCTTATCATGGATGAAAAGGGCAACACTTAAGAAAAACGTCCGAACAAATCTCTTTGGTTTTAGTGCATAAGGATAAAAATCAAAGATTCATAACAAACATAAGAATATGATTACAAAAGAGATAGACGAAAGATCACTTGAAAATGCCCGCCGACTATTCGAGTCAGGTGACATCAATCATATTCCTGTAGGCACAACAGAAGGGCTTCAACAAATACATCGTTATTTGTTTGATGGCCTATACCCCTTTGCAGGAGTCATACGTGACAAAAACATAGCAAAAGGAGGATTCCGTTTTGCCAACACGCTCTATCTCGACGCCGCACTCTCCGCAGTGGAGAAGATGCCAGAGGACACATTCGAACATATCATAGAAAAATATGTGGAGATGAACGTATGCCATCCATTTATGGAGGGCAATGGACGTGCCACCCGTATATGGCTTGACATGATGCTCAAACGATCGCTTGGCAAAGTTGTCAACTGGCAATATGTAGACAAAGATCAGTATCTTCAAGCAATGGAACGCTCCCCTATCAACGACCTTGAAATCCGTTATCTGCTCAGCCAAAACCTAACATCAGACACAGAAGATCGCGAGGTAATCATAAAAGGAATTGAGCAAAGCTATTGGTATGAGGGGTATGAGAAGTGAAAGAATAGGTTCCCCAAAAATATAGTATAACACGTATCGTCTCCCCAAACGTCAACAAAAGGAATTTTGCCAATATTGGTCCAAATAAACGTGGACGTTGAAAAGTTGAGTAACCAATATAAATCAAGTAAGACCATGAAACTACAAGAAGGTTCATACGAGAACATCATTACAAACGAACTGCAACAAGATATGTTGCAGGCTAAAAATGATGGTTTTGAATGCCAAAAGGATGATATAGATGACGCTGAATCTCCATTTATGCTCGCAGAACATATCAATAAACTTGTTATGAACAGGCTATCTGATGAAAGTCTTACATCTGAGGAAAGAACTGATTTTGTAAACCGTCTGATAGAATTTCTTGGGGAAGACAAGAATGAGAAGGTTGTTGATAACAAACAAATGTTGTCTGCTGTAGTTTCAAAATCTGAAGACGCGCGCTTAAAAGCTACAAAACAAGAAATGATTCGTCCTTTGACAGGGTTCAGGAAAAGCAACCTGTTCACAGGAGGTCAAAGTAAAGTGCCTTTGAATGCAGAAATAGAAAGAGATATTGAGAGTGCAGATAAAATCAGTTTAATTGTTTCTTTCTTGAAATTATCAGGTGTCAATCTGATTTACGACCAATTGAAGAAGTTTTGTGAGCATCCTGGTCATCAATTACGTATCATTACAACTACATACTGTGGTGTAACAGAGGCAAAAGCTGTAGAACGTCTTGCTGCTTTACCTAATACAGAAATACGCATTTCTTACAACACAAAGATTGAGCGACTACATGCTAAATCATATATATTCGAACGTAATTCTGGTTTCAGCACTGCTTATATCGGCTCCTCAAATCTGTCAAAATCTGCACAAACAGATGGATTGGAATGGAACATCCGAGTAACCAATGTTGAGAATCCTCACATCATAAAAACAGCACTTGCCACATTCAACCTCTATTGGAATAGTCATAACTTTGAAAATTTCAAAGATGGCGGAATAGAGAAATTATACAAAGAGCTTGAAATACAGAAAAATCCACAACAACTGCAGATTGGCTTATTAACCCAATATTCAATACTGCCACATCAAAAACAGATTCTGGATCGCTTAGCAGTAGTAAGAGAAGAAGGTGTAAAACATAATCTTATAGTCGCAGCAACGGGAACGGGAAAAACTGTTATTTCTGCATTTGATTACAGTTTATTCGCAGAGGCTAATCCTCACCACAATCGTATCTTATTTGTTGCACACAGACAGGAGATCCTGGTACAGTCTCTCAACACATACAGAAGTGTGCTTCGTGATGCCAACTTCGGTGAAGTATGGGTGGGACAATACAAACCGACTAAAGACATAGACCATCTATTTATATCTGTTCAAACTTTCAATTCTAAGTTTAATGAGATATTCTGCAAATTGGATTCCGATTACTACGACTATATTGTGATCGACGAAGCTCATCACCTAGTAGCAGACAGTTATCGCAATATACTTGATCATTTTTCTCCAAAACTTTTGATCGGATTAACTGCCACTCCTGAACGTATGGATGGAGAGAGTTTGTTGCCTGATTTCGACAATAGAATAAGTGCTGAGATTCGCTTACCGATAGCCCTTAATGAGGGGTTATTGACTCCTTTTCAGTATTTGTGTATTAGTGACAATACCGACCTTACTGACGATGATTTGATGCAAGGGAACACGTATGTAGCAACAAAGCTCACGGAGAAATTATGCAACAAAGAGCGTGTAGGGCTTATAGTCGAACGATTGGGATATTATCTTCCTGACGAACATAAATGCAAAGCCTTGGGATTCTGTGCGACAAAAGCGCATGCCCGTTTTATGGCAGAAAATTTCACTGCATACGGACTAAAAGCTGATTATCTGACTGCAGACAAAAATGAGGAACGAGACTCTTTGAATCATAAACTAGCGAAAGGAGAGATTAACTATCTGTTCGTAGTGGATATATTTAACGAAGGTGTGGATATTCCAGAAGTCGACACAGTTCTCTTTTTGCGTCCTACTGAATCTCTAACTATCTTTTTACAGCAATTAGGTCGTGGACTTCGCTTGGCTCCCGGCAAACAATTGCTGACCGTGTTTGATTTTGTAGCTCAACTCAACAAAAAGTACGACTTTACAAGCCGATTCCGTAGTCTTATGGTACAAAAGGACCGGAATGTCGTCGAACAAGTTAAAAATGGGTTCACTTTCCTACCTCACGGCTGTACTATACACATGGAGGAAAAGGCACAACAATACGTACTTGAGAATATCCAAGCTGCAATATACAACAAGAAACGACTTGTTCAAGAATTACGCACTTATGACCACATACCTACACTCAAAGAGTTTATTGGAAACAATGGACAGGATATAAGACTCATTTACAAAGGAAACACATGCTGGTCTAGTCTAAAACGTGACGCTGGACTGTGCACTTACACAATTGACGAAAACACAACACGATTTGAAAAATACATTTCCAACCTTGTTCATTCAAACTGTTTATCATATCTGCATTTTGTTCAAAGAACTGTAAATCATCTTGACAATATCTCATTTGCAGATGAACGAGAAAAAGCTTATGGCGTTATGTTATACTATTCTTTGTATGGCGACAAAATAAGCAAAATTGGTGTTGATAGTATTGAAGAAGCAATTGGAAGATTGAAAAAATATCAAGTGTTTGTTGATGAGATAAATGAACTCATTGAATATCTGATGGCAAACATAGAGGCCAAGACATTTGCTGTTGGCGAAGGCATGCCTCTCGCACTCGAACAATATGGACACTACACACGAGAAGAAGTGTTCGCCATTTTCGGTCGTCAAACCGCAAACAAAAAAATGCAGGGTAGCGTGTCCGGTGTATTTAAAATCGAAGAACTAAATACAGAATTGTTCTTTGTCACATTAAACAAATCTGATAAAGATTTCTCCGCATCAACCATGTATGATGATTATGTAGTCAGTGAAAATGAATTTCATTGGAAATCTCAAAATACCGACACGCATCAAGGCAATGGCAAACGTTTTGTCGAGCAAGCAAAAAACAAAAAGAAATTCTTACTTTTTGTACGCGAAAACAAATACGATGG
>CAMJFV010000038.1 GCA_946405045.1 uncultured Bacteroidales bacterium
AATATTGGTTTTTATTATTGACGACGTAACCGAAATTGTCTCCGCATTCAATGGCTACCGCGTCATTTACAATGGATCCGTCTTCATATGTGAGGAAGATTGGCTTGAGAATACTTGGTTTTAATGTGTCAGCTCCTGCTACTCCGCCATTTCCCTCGTTGCTTCCCCAGTAAAGAAGATATCCGTCGAATGTTACAGCGGCTCCATATCCTCTGCCTCCATCGATTTGTTTTACATTGCTAAGGTAGTCCAACCCACTTATTTTTGCGTAGTCTCCTGCTACAATTGGATTTGCATACATTGACTCTCGTAGCGCCCCAGTGCCGGCACATCCGTTCCAGGCTCCTCTTCCCCATCCGTATGCTTTACCGTCCTTTGTGACAGCGAATGAAGAATTGTCTCCGGAACCTATGGCTACGACATCTTTTAATGGCTCCATTGTCTTTTCTAACAAGACTGGGTTCAGTTTATTTGTGTATTCTTCTGTCCCATTTGAACCATGCCCATCCCAATTGCCTGCACTATATAACATTCCGTCGGCAGTTAAGGCGAAAAAGGAATTATCTCCTGCACAAATATCAATAACCTTTTTTTGTAGGTTCTCTTGTCCTATTATGGCGGTGTCTATATGGATGAAATCTTTTGACATGACAACGTTGCCATCGTTTTGTAGAGCAATGAATCCATAGGTGGTGCCTGCAACTTTTTTTACATTTCCTAAATATTTTCCACCAAGGGTGCCGTCTTCGTTGTATCCTTTAGTTTGTCCGCATTCAATGGGAGCTATTTTTGAATATAGGAGAGAATCTGTTGATGTCATTCCCCAATAGTAAAGTACTCCTTTGTCTGAGATACCCAAGAATGTTGCTCCAGAGCCTGCATCAACTTGTGTTAATTTTATACCTTTGGTGTCAACTAGACTAGGAGTAGAACAAAACTTTTTATTGGTATATCCTGCAACTGTTGTGTCTAGAAAAAGGGTGTTTGTGATTGTTGAGTCTTTCTTTAAGTCATGCACATTTTGTCCCCATGCGTAAACTTTGTTGTCCTTGCAGAGGGCAACACTAGTCGCTGATCCTCCACTTATGGGCATTGGCATTGTTGTGGCTTGTGAGATGCCTGCAAGTAATACCGAACTTGAAAGAAGTAGTTTTTTAAATTCCATATGTTTTTGGTTATATGATACTTTTATGTGTGACATCTTGAAAAACAACAGCCTTGAAAAACAGAGTGCCATAATTTGATGTCAAATGAAATATTTATCATGCAAAATTAAGTATTAATCTGAAGCACATTCTGTTATTAGTATTAAATTTTGTTAAAAGTAGAGATGAAAATATTATGTGTCAGATAGCATGAAAATGAAATGAAATAAAAAGAGACGCGATTTTCATCACGTCTCTAAAATATATTTTCATTAATAAATCTATGATTAGAAGTGGAATCCGAATGAAAGCATGAAATGGTTGCTTCCGTGCTTTAGATCACCAATTTCGTTTGCATATGTAGAAACAAGATTGGTTCTTCCCTCATCGACTGGTTGCTGAAGCATATATTGTACAGTTGCTAGCTTGCGGATGTATGCGAAATCAACGTATGCGATTCTGCCACTATATCCGAAACCTGCACTGATGTACTGACGTAATTTAGGAGAAGTGAACGAATAAATTGGTCCGTAGTAATACTCACCTTCCTCGTCCTCATCCCAATAATCGCCAGAATATGCACCTCCTAACATCTCAATCTTGTCGCATGCCTCTTTTGCTTCAAGCACAGGTGCTGAGCAAACTGCGTATCCTGCACGTAGATCCAATCCACCGATGACATTGACTTCAGCACCGACTTTCAAAGTATGCTGAGTTTTGCATATTTCTTTGATGTTCTCTTCAAGCAATCTCATCTTCAAGTTTGCAAACTCACCCCACATTCTTGTGTAGTTTCTCATTGAGTAGTCGAGTCCGATATTTGCTCTGTCTCCAACCATGAATCCCAATTGAGCGGAGAATTTCATTGGAGTGTGGATTTTATAAGGGTAGTCATCACGTGTCTTGTTGAATGACCATGTCTCGTCAATGTCGTAAAGGGTTGGAGTCTGGAGACCAACACCTACGCGCATGAAATCAGTTGGTTGATAAAGCAAACCAACATTGAAGTTACAGCCTGTTCCGTTTGTCTCTGAGTAAAAATCATCCAAGTATTGTTCATCTTTGTAGATGTTAGACTTCTCAAAGCGCATGTCTGTGATTCCTACTGCGACACCAAAGTAGAATTGGTTGTTGATGTTGCCGGCGTATGCAAAGTTGACAACATCTGTTCCGCCTTCTTCATGGTCGTTTGTTGTTGAATTGTATGTTCTGTCTTTTAGGAACATATCGCTGTCGTATGTGCGGTTGCGGTTGTAAGATATAGCAAGCGCTGACGATACGTAACCACTACTGTTGTGCTCAATGTTGAAAAGTAGGGATGCATCACTTACTGCGAATGAACACTGGCCGTCATTGTTCGAGTAAAGGTCAAATGTCATGCCGATGTCTGACTTTGTTCCTGCTGCAATGCTGGCTGCATTATCTTTCAACGCACTAGTGACACCTCCGATAGCACCCATGGCTCCACCCATACCTGCGTAGCGAGCGGATCCTAGTGTTGGGTCTTCCAAACTGAGGTTAAGTAATTTGTATGCGTTAATGTCTTGTGCATTCGCTATTGTCGCTGACAATGCAGTAGCGCACAATGCTATTCCAAAATATCCTATCTTCATAACTATCCGTTTTTTATTTGTTGTTTTGTTTATGCAAAGTTAAAATATATTCTATAGGAAGTGCTTGAATTAGTCTTAAATATCCTTAAAATAGAATAATTTACCTGAAAAAGTAATATGCTATGAAAATTGCGGCTATCGCGCCAACGGTATCTGCCACAAGTCCTGCTGTGACCGCATATCTTGTTTTGCGTATGCCGACCGAACCGAAATATAGTGCCACAATGTAGAAAGTGGTGTCTGCAGCTCCTTGGAACAGACATGAAAGTTTGCCTGTGAAACTGTCTACTCCGAACGTTTGCATCGTCTCCACCATCATAGCTTTTGCTCCACTTCCTGATAAAGGTTTCATTATAGCTACCGGCAAGGCATCCACAAAATCAGTGTTGAGGTTTGTCCAACTCCACAGCCATTTTAAGCCGTACATAAGATAATCCATAGCTCCGGATGCTCTGAATACGCCAATCGCCACCAACATTCCTACCAAATATGGCATTACCTTGATACTTGTCTCAAAACCTTGTTTGGCTCCCTCTATGAAACATTCATATACGTTTACCTTTTTATAGGCGGCTCCAGCTATGAATGTGACGATGATTGTGAAGAGTAGGGCGTTGCTGACAATTTTTGATGTTATGATCATCTCTTCCTGGTTAAGACGAGAGAATCCATACATCATTAGTCCGATGACGGTGCTGATTCCTACCAGCCAACTGATGACCACTTTGTTCAGAAGGTTTAGATGCTGTTTGAATCCGACGTAGATGATCGCAGCTACTGTCGATATGAAAGTGGAAAGCAACAGCGGAATGAATATGTCTGTCGGGTCGGCGGCTCCGAGTACGCTTCTTTGTGCAAGAATTGTGATCGGTATGAGTGTTAATCCGGATGTGTTGAGTGCAAGAAACATGATTTGTGCGTTGCTTGCCTCTTTTTTGTTCGGATTAAGTTCCTGCAACCCTTTCATCGCTTTTAATCCTAGCGGTGTGGCTGCATTATCCAACCCCAGCATGTTGGCAGAGAAATTCATGAGAAGCTGCCCGTTGACGGGATGGTCTTTGGGCACTTCTGGAAAAAGTTTGTTGAAGAAAGGTCCAATTATCTTAGACAAAAAGTTTATAGCTCCTGCTTTCTCTCCAATATTCATCAACCCAAGCCATAGAATCATCACTCCTCCGAGAGGAAGGGCTATCTTCATCACGGCAAACTCTGACATGTGGAATGTGCTGCGTACGATTCGCTCAAACACCATGTAATCCTGAAATATCACGCATTGCAGGATGGCAACGATGAATGCGATTATGAAACAGCCTATCCAGATGTAGTTTAGCACCATGACTCTTTGTTTTTATGCTTTGTTAATTGTGACATGAATTGCATGTCGCACATTTATGTGTCTCCCTACGGAAGCGTTTTTCGATCAGAACTCTGATTCTGTTTCTTAATGCCTCAATATCGATCTTCTCCACAATGTCATTGGTGAACGCAAGAAGCAGCAACATTCTTGCCTCTTTCTCTGAAATGCCTCGTGTACGAAGATAGAACAGAGCCTCATCTTCAATCTGACCTACAGTCGCTCCATGTGAACATTTCACGTCGTCGGCATAAATCTCAAGCTGTGGCTTTGTGTACATTTTCGCCGTTGCCTTTGCACAAATATTCTTGTTGCTTTGGTATGCCTCTGTCTTTTGTGCGTTTTTTTCAACAAGGATACGACCTGCAAATGAACCATAAGAGCAGTCGTCCATGACATATTTGAATAGCTCTGTGCTTTTGCAGTGTGACACTTTGTGATTTATATATGTGTCGTTGTCAATATGGTCGTGCTCGTCACCGATCGCGATTCCGCACAATGTTGTCTCTGCATGCTCTCCGCTAAGGTTGATGCGGATATTGTTGCGGGAGTATCCTGTGCGTAAAGTTATGTTGTTGATTTTTGCCTCTGATGATTTTGCCTGCTCCACATATAGAGAACTGATGTTTGTGGTCTGACGTTCTGAATCGGATAATTCGTAGTGGCTGTAGTTTGAGTTTTCAGCCAAACTGACTTCAGTCACTCTGTTTGCTAAAAAATTGTGGCCAGATTCGCTGTGGTTGCAGATAATCACTTTTGCAGAAGCATTCTCCTCCAAAATGATGAGATTACGGCTTGTTGCCAATAGATCGAAGTCGGCATGCATCATGTTGATTAACTGGATAGGACGCTCTATCTGTACATTCTTTGGAACAAATAGCACGAATCCGTCTTGAGCGAAGGCTGTATTGAATGCCACCATCACATCTGATGTGTGAGGCGCAATCTTGCCATAATATTTGCTGACGATTTCAGGATGCTCTTTTGCGACGGTGCTGAGAGAACCTGCAATTACACCAGATTTTGCCAATTCTGCTATTTCGTCTTTAGCGATAGCCTCTGCGAAAATGTCGTTCACAACATAGAAGTTGTGTGTTTTTAGTCCGGGTACATCGCATTTATATGGTGCATTTGTGCTAGCTATTTCAACGCGACGGATATTCATTCCATATTCAGTGGCGAATACGTCTGATATATTGCTGCGTTTGTAACGTTCCTGCTCGTCTGTAGGGAATCCCATACGGCAGAACACATCAAATGCTTCATCACGGATCGCATCGAGTGGGGTGGCAGATGTGGTCTGCAACAGCTCTCTATGCTTATTGTAGATGTTTATGTATGATTCTTCTACCATAGATTATTCTCCTAACTCTTTTTTAATCCAGTCGTAACCTTTCTCCTCAAGCTCAAGAGCCAATTCCTTTCCTGCACTCTTCACGATCTTACCTTTGTAAAGCACATGTACGAAATCTGGCACGATGTAGTCGAGCAGACGCTGATAGTGAGTGATGACGATGCTCGCATTCTCACTGCTCTTCAACTTGTTGACTCCTCCTGCGACGATACGTAGTGCGTCGATGTCAAGACCAGAGTCTGTTTCGTCGAGGATAGAAAGTTTTGGCTCCAACATTGCCATCTGGAATATCTCATTACGCTTCTTTTCTCCTCCTGAGAATCCTTCGTTTACTGAACGTCCTGCAAGTTTGTTGTTCAACTCGACATATTCCTGCTTCTCACGCATTAGTTTCAAGAAATCAGATGCAGACAATGGTTCAAGTCCTTTGTACTTGCGGTGCTCATTGATCGCTGCACGCATGAAGTTGGACATGCTAACACCTGGAATCTCTACTGGATATTGGAAACTCAAGAACAATCCTTCGTGACTTCTGTCTTCTGGGGAAAGTTCAAGAAGATTCTTGCCATTGAAGATGACTTCTCCCTCAGTTACCTCGTAACTTGGATTTCCTGCCAATACTGACGACAGTGTGCTTTTGCCTGAACCGTTAGGCCCCATGATGGCGTGAACTTCTCCTGCGTTGATAGACAAATCGATACCTTTTAGAATCTCTTTGCCGTTGCTCTTGATTATAGCGTGTAAGTTTTTTATTTCTAGTAACATAGTTCTTTTTTGTTTTATTGATTATCCGACGCTTCCTTCCAATGATATGCTTAAAAGATTTTTTGCTTCTACTGCAAATTCCATTGGCAGTTTGCTGATTACTTCTTTTGCGTATCCGCCTACGATGAGTGCGATCGCGTCTTCTGTTTTGATTCCTCTCTGATTGCAGTAGAACACTTGGTCTTCACTGATTTTTGATGTTGTGGCTTCGTGTTCAACTATTGCAGTCTCGTTTCTTACCTCCATGTATGGGAATGTGTGGGCTCCACATTTGTCGCCAAGCAAAAGACTGTCACATTGAGAGAAGTTTCTTGCGTTTGAAGCATTTTCCACCACTTTCACCAAACCACGGTAGCTGTTCTGACTATGCCCGGCAGAAATACCCTTCGATACAATATGAGAGTGGGTATTCTTACCGATATGTATCATCTTTGTTCCTGTGTCTGCCTGTTGGTAGTTGTTTGTCACAGCAACAGAATAGAATTCTCCGACTGAATTGTCTCCTAGCAATACACAACTTGGATATTTCCATGTGATTGCACTACCTGTCTCCACCTGTGTCCATGATACTTTTGAACCGTTGCCTTTGCACAAAGCACGTTTTGTAACAAAGTTGTAGATTCCTCCTTTGCCGTCTTTGTCGCCTGGATACCAGTTCTGCACCGTCGAATATTTGATTTCAGAGTGCTCCATTGCCACAAGCTCAACGATTGCCGCATGAAGCTGGTTCTCATCACGCATTGGAGCGGAGCATCCTTCAAGGTAAGAGACGTAGCTATCGTCGTCTACAACAATCAAAGTGCGCTCAAACTGACCTGAACCTTTGGCGTTGATTCGGAAATATGTGGAAAGTTCCATCGGACAACGAACGCCCTTAGGAATATATACAAATGTTCCGTCGCTGAAAACGGCTGAATTAAGGGCCGCGTAGAAATTATCTGTATGGCTGACTACAGAGCCAAGATATTTGCGTACTAGTTCTGGATAGTTGTGGACTGCTTCTCCGATAGAACAGAAAATAATGCCAAGTTCAGCAAGAGCCTCTTGTTGGGTTGTCTTTACAGATACACTGTCCATCACCGCGTCTACTGCCATTCCAGCTAGAGCTTTCTGCTCATGAAGAGGAATTCCGAGTTTGTCGAATGTTTTCAGTAGTTCAGGATCTATTTCCTTATTTTCACTGCCTTCGACTTCTGCTTTTGGAGCGGCGTAGTAATAAATGTCTTGAAAGTCAATTTCTGGGATTGAAAGATGAGGCCATGTTGGCACCGTAAGTGTTTGCCAATGACGAAAGGCTTCTAATCTGAATTCAAGCAGCCATTCCGGTTCGTTTTTCTTTTTTGAGATAAGACGGATTATGTCCTCGTTGAGACCTTTGGGAATAACTTCGGTCTCAATATTGGTGGTAAAGCCGTACTTGTAGTCTTCGTTAGTAACTTTATCTACTATATTATCCATAGAGTCGTTTTACATATTTTTGCAAAAGTAATAAAATTAGTGGGTTAGTTTTAGGGTTAGTCGATGATTTTTTGCCAACTTTGCATTATAATCAAATAAAAAGAAGAGTTTATGGAGATTGGTGTGGTTTTGACAGTGTGTTTGATTTTGGTTGTTGCGGGCCTTATCGGAAGTGTGGTTCCAGGATTGCCTGGTACGCCTTTGTATCTAGTCGCGATGCTGATCGCCCGTTTTTGTGGCGACGTGGATATGTCCAATTTGGAGTTGTTCGTCATTTTTATTCTGGTGGCAGCTACTTTTGCTGTTGATTTCTTTTTGCCAATGTGGACGACAAGAAAGTTTGGAGGAACGAAGGCAGGAGTATATGGTAGTATTGTCGGATTATTGGTAGGTTTGTTTTTGCCTGTACCTTTGCCTCCAGGCACTGCTACGATTATTTGTATGTTCCTTGGTGCTATTATCGGAGAGTATATTGCAGGTCAAAGTAATGATGTCGCTGTAAAATCAGGTATGGGCAATCTCATAGGGTTTATTGTGGCGACGACGGTTAAGTTCGCTTTGGGTGTCTATTGCGGATGGCGACTGATCTCATTCGGATTGGATTTGTTCAGTAAGAATTAAGAAAATAGTTACGGGTGAGGCGTAGAGGTGCAGCACGTACGTCTCACCCGTATGCATCCCAAAAATTATTGTTTATTTTATCACTTAAAATTTGCGACTCTTCTATTTTTACGTGAGTTCGACGGTAATAGTAGGAGAAAAATGAGGATTGTTAAGGGCCCATGTTTGATTGATATTGGCCCTAACCCCTTCCTTATTGAGAGCCGTAGGCGAGCACACAGAATTTAATAAAACCACAGAGACGCAAAGTTCACAGAGAATGGCTATGCCTTTTTTATGAGAAAAAGAGATAAGAGTTCAATCAGAAAGTGGAAAAAGCCTTTCTTTTTATGATTGCTCGTCATTGCGAATTTGCAGATTACAATTCGTTGAATTCACGTATTTTACAATTAGAATTTCTAAATCTTTTATTCAAATTGTATCTTTTTTATATACTTATTTTTCAATTTCGATTCCTGATTCCGACACCTGCTTCGCAGGAATCGCCAAGAAATCAAATATGCCGTCACTTCGTGATACAGGTTCTACGAATCTGACGATCATCAATCATCAATCATTGTGATGTCAGCGTGAGCCGCCACCACAGCGAATAAAAGGGTGCCCAGCAGGACATAGAACTTTTTACGTATCATTTTCTTTTATTCAAATTGTATCTTTCTTTTTTCTGCCTAACGATATAATCATATCGAGATTGTAGAAAGGCAACTCTCTTTCGACCTGTCGGTTTCCTTCTGTTTGAACCTGTCGGAAATTCCGACAAGTTGAACTTTCTTCCAGTTCTTCTTCCTCATAAATGTGTTTGATATGCTCAACCACATTCGACCTAGACGACTGAAACAAGTCCGCCATCTGTTGTTGAGTAAGCCATACTGTATCATCTTCCAACCTGACATTCAAAGATATTTTTCCATCCTTGCCTGTATAAATCAGAAACTGAGTCTTGTCATTATTCATGCCATCAAATTTGTCGATCATTAATATTTAACATCAAAAAACTTTAACCATTCATCAACTCTATTCCTTCCCGAAACTGAACTCATCCAGATTCTGAGGTGTGGCAAAAATTAAAATGATAGAGACTTTATTTTAATCTGCTCTTATGGACATATCCTCCTATACGTTCAGAATTTTCAACTTCAACTATCTCTGCCCAGTTACTGTCTTTTATCTCATGACATAAAACTTTTGTTTTTGTTGGAATTGTATATAGAATTTCTGAATTTGCATTAGGCTTACTCCTTACATTAACATATCCATCAACATCATCTATAGTTTTCCTTACCAATTTTGTATCTTCAGCATGATATTCATCAGAATCATCATCCTCTTCTGAATATGGACCATTGTATTTTCCCTCTGTTCTAGATTCAATCACTTCAAACTGACCATATTGATTCAACTTGAATATTGAATATCTGTGTAATCCATAATTATTCCAATGCCATTCTATTGTTTTGTCTTTTAATATTTTGGATTCCACTTCGATTGTCATATCGTTCAAATTTTCTGGACCTTCTTCTTTTAAAGCGAAAAACAAACAAATATGATTTAATGGCGTCTTTCCATCAAAAATCCATAAATCAACTTTATAACCTTCAAATGAATTGTTACTGATTAGATATCCTTTATATTTTGGAGTAAACGAAATCCAACCTAAAGTATGTACAGATGACCAAAATGTGGTTGTTTCTTCTGGACCTCCTGGACTCCATTCCATATCTGTAATTCTATATCTAGCCAGAAATTCTGGCGTTTCAGATATGCCATAATTCACAGGATCAATCTTCACCAATTCATTTACAACAATATCATTGTCGAATGAATAATCCTTACTCAATGATAAGTAATCATAAACCGGCAATTCTATTTCTTTTGAAAAGTATTTTTTTAATTCATCACTTTTCGCAGAATATGATAAAACACCAAGAAGAAAAATACATATAATTCTTATTTTTTTCATATCTTATTATAGTGCACCCCATTTTTTGACAATTGGTTAATACTTTATTTCCTTTAGAGGAGGTCTGGGAGAGACGAGCCTCTCCCAGGCCTCCTCTAAAAATCCAAAATTATATAATTTTTTTAAGCCGCATTGCTTATGCTGCAGTCTTTTGAAAAAACGCCCGATTCCAGATACATTTACATTGAGTTTCGATTGATTCTTAATCATTCCCATTCCCGACACCTGCTTCGCAGTAATCGCCAAGTAATCAAATATGCCCTTGACTTCGTCAATACAGGTTCTACGAACCTGCCGACCATCAACCATTAACCATCAACCTTTAATCTTCAACCCTTTCCTCATCATTCTTAGCCTGAAGACTTGAAGAAAGACGAACAAGCTTCAAAAGGTATTTGAAAGTCGGTTTTTGACCATCTTTTGTATTATAATAATCATAATCCTCTTCAGAAGGATTCCAATCTATAACAAAAAACAGATGAGGAGAAGATATATCATAAATAATTAGAACCTTCTTTCCTTCTTCTACATCCCGATATTTAAATGCCCACAATTTGTCGTCACTTTGAAGGACATTGGCAAACAAATATTTCTCACCTCGTCTTTCAACGACCGCTGATATTATTCGGTTGTCATGCTGATTTATATGGGACATATAATCTATTAGCTCATTCTCCAATACTACACCAGAATATTTCTTCAGACTATTAATCTTCTCACTTATTCTTGCTCCATTTTTGCAATATTCCAGTTGAATATCGGTGGGATTGTTGTCAAACAATCTCTTATGATAAATAGAAAAGAACCCTTTTTTTTCTTCATAAGCCAATTTGGGATAAGAAAATAAAATATTTTCATTGGGTTTAGCAGAACAACTAGTAATGTGTATTTTTTTTAACGTGTCTTTTTGTAACCTGACATAACAAGTATAACCTATTTTATTAGAATGGGAAAGGCTTATTAACTTTGATGAATATACAAATCCATATTTTTCTTCAGCAGATTTGTACAGAAGTTTGTTTTCTATAATAAAATAGCCCAAAACATAACACCCCGACCCAAACATCATTATTCCGAAAGCATAAGAAATCAAATCTTTTTTTGAAAAAACACCAGTGATTTTCATATGATATTTGATAAGCACCAGTGATATTACAACAAGTATAAATTCAACTAAGAAATAGCATGATATACCAATCAAATAATAAAGTCTATAATGGAAAATGAAAAACAAAAAAAATAAAATTATTTTTTTGTCTTTTCCCCTTAGAAATTCAACAAACATATTATTATTCATATTAAATAAAAACATCAATTATCAGCAGCAGTAGTGATTTTCACAACTATATTCCCAATTAATTTCCAAAACTCTTCTTCTATTTTTTTCTCAATTTTATCTGAATGCATACATTTAAACGTAACTACATATAGTGCTCCCCATTTTTTGACAACTGGTTAATACTTTTTTTTCCTTTAGAGGAGGTCTGGGAGAGACGAGCCTCTCCAAGACCTCCTCTAAAAATCCAAAATTATATAATTTTTTTAAGCCGCATTGCTTATGCTGCAGTCTTTTGAAAAAACGCCCGATTCCAGATACATTTACATT
>CAMJFV010000039.1 GCA_946405045.1 uncultured Bacteroidales bacterium
AAATTTCGTTCTGGCATAGACACCAAAGCTTTCAATGCCGCGCTACCCAGCAATCGGAAATCCGCATGGTTATACTTGACATCTGTCCCCATCACTGACATCAACTTATAGAAAGCCAATGCTGTGTTTCTTTTAAACCATGTATCAGTAGTACGTTCTCGTCTTACTCCAAACACGACCTCATAACCATCGTTATATTTATCTACCATCTCAAAAATGGCATTTGTGTCGTCCTGTAAATCAGCGTCGATACTGACAGCCATATCACAACATTCTGACACTAAAGTGAGGCCTGCGAACAAAGCACTCTGATGACCTGAATTGTGAGCCAACTTGATTCCAGCCACATGAGAATCCGCCTTTGACAACTCGTCTATTATCTGCCATGTCTTATCACGGCTACCATCGTCCACATACACCACGCCTCCTGATACAATTGTACCAGATTGCTCCATCGATGTAATCACTTCTAGCAATCGTTTGTTTGTCTCATGCAAAACTTCCTCCTCATTGTAGCAAGGAACGACTATTTTCAGAACTCCCTTTCTCATCATTTTCACTTTACTAGTGTCGTTTTCTTTTGTGAAACTAAATATTCATATGCCGCAAAACGTCGACGTAATATGCTATCCAAACATTGGCAAGAATCCTTCGTCACTTCTCTATATTTATTACGGATATCATACGCTTTGGTGAATTCCGTACGCGGATCCAGCAAACAAAGATATGACGAATCTCTCGCACAAAGTATATCATCAGTTGAATAACACACCGTTGATGATACACCATTCAACACATCACGTCCAAATCCAACATTATCATATTCTATTCCAAGTAAAGAAAACAATATTGATTGTATGTCTGTTTGGCAACCAAGATTCTTCACAACCTTTCTGCCAATACGAGGTGAATGTATAATCAACGGAATATGATTGAAACTCTCGGCAACCTCACACTCTGGCCGTCCCACAATCTTTCCATGATCAGCAAGAAATACAAAAACAGTGTTACCATATAGTCCACACCTCTTCATCCCCTCAAAAAACTGTTTCAAGCAATAATCCGCATACAAGACAATCGCATATTCAGGATCCAGTCCATGAGTGTCGAACCATTCTGGCACAATGTATGGCGGATGGTTGGAAATAGTGAGCAATACACTGAAAAATGGCTGTTGCATCGTCTGCATCTCATCCAAAGCATATTTTACCAAAAAGCCATCACTGACACCAAAACTATTAACTACCGAATCACTCGGATAATCCTCCTGCGATCTAATATGTTTGAATCCATTGGTACGCAAAAAAGCATTCATATTGTCGTATTGGCTTTCATGAGTCATATAGAAAGCCGTATGGTATCCATGTTCCGCAAAGACGTTGGGCATTCCATAATACGTCGGGATATCTGTACCTTTCATGGCATTTCTAGATAAGACAGTAGGGAATCCATACATAGTGGAATAGATACCTTGATTCGTATGATTACCGACACTATAGAAATTCTCAAACGACAAACTCTCATTCCACAAGCTGTCCAAAAATGGAGTCATTGTCACATCACAACCGAAACTTTGCATCAGTTTGGCACTCATGCTCTCCATCAATACAATCACAACATTCGGTTTTTCTCCGTCTGCGAAAACAGCGAATGAATCTCGTTTGCAATGACGCTGCAGTGAAAGCGTGTCATCCACAAATATATCCGAAGAACCCATCTGCATTACAGAACGAAGTTCACGCAAAGCAGTCGCTCCATCCATCAGTTCCAAACCTCGGTTTTCACGACGATTGTTGTCGATATAAGTGTTGAGCAGATTGAATGCCGCATTCACCCCAAGTCGGTTCAGAAAATAATCATCGCAATAATACGCCGCCGACACTTTTATCGGATTATACCCCATTCTTCCACGGATTCCAAACAGACATAATCCTATAACCACAACAGAAACAGCAAGTATCTTCAATCTGTCGACGAAAGTGATCGATGAATTCTCCGACAACAATCCAGACAGCGTCTTTTCAGACTGTTTCCAGATAAATACAGCAAAAACTGCGATGAGTGATAATCCACATATAATCAGCACCCAATATGACGGTTCCTCAAGAATCATCGTCACCGCTGTACCGGCCTCCTCTTTCCACTCAAAAATAGAAGCATTGATAACGTTAGAGAAATATTTGAAATACTGAAGATTAGCCGCTTGAAGTGCGATTTCTACAGACAAAACTGCAATCGCAACCGATACGACCGTCCGCCAAACATACTTATTGAAAAAAGGAATTATCGAACTGACAAGCAACAACAACACGTATGGCAGAATCATCACATAGCATACCGCCACATTGTCGAGCCATAGTCCACGCACAAAAGCCGGCCAAACAGGGTTGGACACTGTAGCGTCGACAAAATCATTGAGATATAAATATTGCGCAAGTCGCAACACAGATAATACCAATAGTGCTGCGAGATGCGTAGTTAAAACAAAATTGAAAGCCTTAATGAAACTATTCATAGAGATGATACTTTTTTGACTTTCGTCGCCACGACGACTCAGAATCTCTCCATATATCCTTCACATCGTCAAAACGATATCTCTCCGACATTTTCAAACGAATTTTGTTTGTGCCACAGACATTGTCAAAACTCTTTTTTGTCTTATCCGAGCACATTCCAAATATATCTTTCGAAGGATAAAGATTATGCAATGCCTCCAAAACTCTAAACTGGACTTCTGTCAGTCTTGCTTTCTGCAAATCATCCACATAGACCTGCACACCCTGCACTATCTTTCCAGAAAGAGCGGAGAACTGAGGTTTATATACTATAGGACGGAAAGAGATGCCTTCCAACTTCATGTTATTCAACTCCATTGCCAGTGAATCGGCATTCACCCAGTCGGCAGCAAAAGCGTCGAATGGGATAGTATACCCCACTCCAATCTGAAGCACGCCAAGTTCACCAACTATTCCGCTCATCGGATAATAAGCTGCACATTGCCAATAAGGGATCTGCGGAGAAGTCATCACCCAACGCAATCCCGTCTGTGAATAATCCATATCTCGCTTCCAGCCCTCCATCGGCACCACAGTAAGATTGCACTTCTTTTTTGTAAGGCCTTCTTCGTTGAGTAAATTGGCAAGTTCACCAGCCGTCAATCCATAGACGTACGGGATAGAATATTTGCTGATGAAACTGAAATATCCCTCACTCACAAGCGGGCCCTCCACCTTGTTTCCACCAAGCGGATTAGGGCGGTCGAGCACAACAACCTCCTTACCATTTTCTCCTGCAGCCTCCATCAACAGTCCTAGAGAGCTGATAAAAGTGTAAGAGCGACAACCGACATCCTGAATATCGTAGACAACCACGTCGACATCCTTCAGCATCTCGACTGTAGGCTTCTTTGTCTTGCCATAAAGGCTATGGACTTTCAATCCCGTCTTCGTATCTACTGAGCCATTTACAGTTCCTCCCGCATAGACATTGCCACGCACTCCATGTTCGGGAGCGAAAAGGCAGACGAGATTGACTCCGTCCGCTGAATTAAGGACATCAATCGTACTTTGCAAGTTGGAATCCACACCTGTGGCATTTGTGAGCAGACCTACCCTCTTGCCCTTCAATATATCAAAATCACGCTGTTTGAGCACATCGATTCCAAGCGTCACCTGAGCAAACGCCAACAGAACTGAAAAGCACGATATGCAAAGCAACAAGATTCTTTTCATTACCTTTTAATTTTATTATCGAATACAAAAATACTCTTATTTTTTTGAATTTCATATCGACATTTGATTTCATCAGCCTATATAATCCAAAAATCAATGTATCCACAAGATTTGCAATAATAAATGAATGATCACAATACCATTTATTGGTTTGTTATTAGTATTTTTGCACAGAACTTATATGATTTACGAAACATGAGAACTTATTTGAGCGCTATTGCGTTCCTTCTTTCCATTATTATGATGCCTGTTCAAGCGGCAAAAAAACATGAACTACGAGGAGCGTGGATCGCGACTGTCGCCAATATCGACTGGCCATCTACAAAAGGCAATTATGAAAAGCAAAAAGACGAGATGATTGCAATGCTTGATTCACTTCACCGCTGCAACATCAATACAATATTCCTCCAAGTGCGTCCGTGCGCCGACGCTCTCTACCAATCTGAAATGGAGCCATGGAGTGCTTATCTCTCTGGCAAACAAGGTACAGAAGTAAGCTATGACCCGTTAGCTTTCGCAATTGAGGAATGCCACAAAAGATGCATGGAAGTTCATGCGTGGATCAACCCATACCGTGTGACCAATGGCGAAGGAGTGGACAAATTGAGCAAGAATCATCTTTATTTCCGTCGCCCTGAACTTTTTCTGACATACGGAGGAAAGGTATATTTCAATCCTGGACTCGAAGAGGTGCGTGACTACCTGACAAGCATCGTGATGGATATTGTCCTTCGTTATGATGTCGACGGAATTCACATGGACGACTACTTCTATCCATACAAAGTGGCAGGAGAGGAATTTCCAGATTTTGAGACATTCAAGAACCATCACCGAGACCAATACGACCGTCAGGCATGGCGACGCGATAATGTCAACCTTGTTGTGAAAATGATACATGAAGCTATCCAGAGAGCAAAGCCTTGGGTATGGTTTGGAGTCAGTCCGTTCGGAGTATACCGCAATGAGAAAGACGACTGGAGAGCCACAAAAGCAGGTGCGTCATGCACCAATTATGATGAACTATGCGCAGACGTGCTATTGTGGTTGGAAAAAGGTTGGATCGATTACGCCGCACCACAGCTATATTGGGAACTTGGACGTGATGGACTCGACTACGGAGTGTTGAGCAAATGGTGGGGAGACTGGTCGTACGGCAGAAACATGTTCGTCGGACTTTATGCAAGCGGATTAGCGGTGAAGAAAGACAAGGCATGGAAAGAAGGCAACGAAGTGATCCGTCAACTTAACACAAGCTACAACAACAACAAAATCAACGGATATATCTTCTACAGTGCAAAGTATCTGCGTGATGACTACCGTGGATTGAGAACAGATTTGCAGAAAGACCTGTTCAGATATCCAGCACTCGTGCCAGTCGATCCGAATATAGAAAGTGCACCGTCTGCAGCCCCTAAAGGAATAAAGATAGAGGGTGATATGATGCGATGGAAACCAGTAGTCAAGAAAGGAGGATTCGACACAAGATACTACGCCATCTACTGTTTTGGAGAGTTTGAAGATGTAGATTTGAATAAAGTGGAGAGAATCATCGCATTCACACAAGCGTCAGAAGTTGATCTCCAAGAATTTCGTCTGCCAAACGGCAACTATAAATTCGTGATCACGTCTATCAACAAATTCAGACACGAATCAAAAGCATCAAAACCGGTTGTGTTTGAGAAGAGATAATGTATAGGTTATTAGAGGTTGATGGTTAGAGGTTGATGGTTAGAGGTTAGAGCGGTAATCTCGTAGAGGTGCACGGACGTGCGTCTCATAGGACAGACATATAAGCCAACTGATGTGCATGCTAACTGACATACAAATCAACGAACGGTATCATAATACGTATGAATAGTCTGATGAATGATTTTCATAAATTAAATTATTTGCGATTTGCACTTACTGCAATCTTATTTGTCATTGTTAGTTGCACGAATTATGACGCAGATAAAACGAAATCTGTAAATACACCTATTGGATCAATAAGAGACTCTTTTGATGTTTTTAGAGGTGACTTTGTCGACATGACAGTCACATCAGACAATGAGTTGTTTCTTTTGGAACGAAACCATGGCGTTTATAAGGCTGATTTACAGACAAAAGTTTGGAGACTTATTCTAAAAACTGGATATTGGAATAGCAAGATATTTTCAATAGGTGAGAAAGATTTATTCGTCTATGAAGAATATGCCGACTCTTTTTCACATTCAGCAGACAAAGGGAAAATTTGGGAAAAGCTTCCTTATCCTTCGACACCAATCAATTCAATATGTTCAGATAACGAGAAACGAATATGGTTAGTCGATGATAAAAAAGATCTGTATCTGTCTGAAGACAAAGGAAATTCATGGAATAAATTAGATCTTCACTTGAATATTAATAGTATATTATATGACAAAGAATATCATTCTCTTTTGATTGTCTCAGGCAAAAAACTCTTAAAATCAGTGGACTATGGTCTTTCATTCTTTCCTATTTCTACACCTGCATATCCAGAACATACAACTGAATCTGATTTGCCAGTCTTAAACTCAGATAAAAATCATTATTATCTGCATCAAGACCGCACCGTCTACAAAACAGACAAAAAGCATATTGAGTGGAAAGAAACAGGAGAAGAAAGGAAAGAAAAAACACAATTTCCAGACAATCCAAATGTAAAAATAATTGCAACATGTGAAGTGGGCGACCATTCTTGGAGTCTAACAGATAATGGATATTTGAGTGAAGTTTACAACAACGAAGTGACAAGTTATAAAATGAGCACAGAACTTCCGATCCAGTTAACTTGCAAAAAGAAAGACACCACACTCAATAATATGGTATACTTCAATGGCATTTTCTATTACGCTAAAGATAAACATATTTATTGTAAGGAAGAAGCTAAAGATATACTTCTAGAAAAAACGGAGAAATGGTATAGATATCTCGACTTTGAATCTAAGATCAACTATTTATGGAAAAACGGAAATGGAGTGTTCTTATGTGATGAGAATTTCAAGAAATATCAAATAAACCAAGAGATAGATTCCATAAAACCATACAAAAGCGAGATCGTTGATATAAACGAAAATAAGATAGAAAGAATAACTATTCGAAAAGTATTAGCATTATGTGATGGCGGTCTTTCTTGTACCAGTTTTATTTATGAACCGAGAAAAGACAATTATGAAAAAACAAAAACTGAGAAGTTGGGCTTTTATGAGTTCGAAGACATGCCTCAAAATATATCCAAAGCATCTGTCAATAAACTACTGCAATGTGTTTACAACGCAATGAGCGGAGATACAGACACATTTTGTATAAAACTGACTAAACCAGATTTGAATAATTATAAGAACAAACTATACAAAGACATAGCTCTTTTTGAAAAGAAAAATATAGACGACACATATTGTGTTGTCCATGAGTACGATTATTTACGTGATTTTACAAAAAACAAACCTATTAGACTAAACGATTTGCGTTTTCTTTCGTCCTGTCTGGACACACTAAATATCTCACAGCAAATGCAAGACCTTATCAGTTCAAAAACAAATATAAAAGAGGATGCTTATGATTTTTGTTGTATATTTTTATGTTTTAACGATGGCAACGTCTTAATGTTAAAAGACAATGGAATTTTTTCTGTCCAACCTGATTTTTTAAGATGTCCATGGACAGCATTTTATAATCGTGAACCATTCTTGCTTAAATCCATTGGAGTTGGAAAATGTATAGATGAAATGACACAAGGAATACTTTTGTCAGATTGTAACTCAAAGGAAGACGCATTGAAAACGATACTCAAATATTTATTAGAAGCGTCGTACAATTAATAGCGATTTCACAATGCATGATTTTTCTATAATGAAATCTGCATAACAAAGCATGCCATCAACATTATATAGACAAAAAAATCCGAACACTTACGTGTCCGGATTTTATATTTAGGGAAGCTATTGATTACTCCTCGTTCAAAGTGAATCTCTTGAATGCAACTACAGAGATACCCTTCTTAGCGATGAACTCCTTAACAGAGATCTTACCAGCCTCGTCGCCACCACCTTCATACTTCTGATCAAGAAGAGTGCACTCCTTGAAGAACTTAGACATACGACCGTCAACGATCTTCTCAACCTTAACCATGTTGATGTTAGCAGCAGCCTCAGCGCCAACCTTAGCGATGATCTCGCGAGCCTGAGCAGCCTGCTCCTCAGTCAACCAACCCTTAGTAACGTTAGAGTTGATATGATCCTCACTGTCAACGTGAGCTGGGTTGATACCTGCCTTCTTGATAGCAACCTCAACAGCGCGGTCAACCTCTTCCTTCTTAGTCTTCTCGATAGCGATAGCACGCTCGCTGTCCTTAGTAGCCTGAGGAATAGAAGCCTCATCAAGAGCAGCTGGAGCCATAGCAGCAACGTGCATAGCGACACCACGAGCAGCCTCTACATCAGCGTTAGCCTCATTGAATGCGATAACTGTAGCAAGCTTGTTACCTGGGTGAACATAGCTAACAGTAGAAGCACCCTTAACTACCTCGTAAGCACCCATTTCCATCTTCTCACCTGTTACACCTGAACGCTCAGCGATCAAATCAGCAACTGAACGGCCATCGATTGAAGCAGCTAGAAGAGCGTCCTTATCTGCAACCTTATTAGCAAGAGCGAAATCAAGAATCTTCTTTGTAAGAGCGATGAAATCAGCATTCTTAGCAACGAAGTCTGTCTCACACTTGATAGCTACGATACATGCGAAATCTCCGTTAACACCTGCAAGTACACAACCCTCTGATGCCTCACGGTCGCTTCTCTTAGCTGCGATTGCCTGACCACGCTTACGGATAAGAGCGATTGCCTGCTCCATATCACCATTAGCCTCTGTAAGTGCGTTCTTACAATCCATCATACCTGCGTTTGTAAGATCACGAAGCTTCTTAATATCTGACATTGAAACTGCCATAACTTTCTAAACTTTTATAATGTTGTAAAAATAAAAGAACCTCGAATCAGCCTCAAAAATGAAGAGCCGTTTCGAGGTTCATTCTTTATAATCTAAAACTTTGGATTACTCCTCTGTTGCAGCCTCTGGCTTGCTCTTCTTTGCAGAACGAGTTCTACGCTCCTTCTTTGGCTCTGCAGCCTCAGCCGACTCAGACTCTGTCTTCTCAGCCTTACGCTCCTCAAGACCCTCACGGATTGCACCGTTAACAGCGTCAAGGATAACCTCGATAGACTTAGTAGCGTCATCGTTAGCAGGGATTACGAAATCTACTGCGTTAGGGTTAGAGTTTGTATCAACAATACCGAAAACTGGAATACCTAGACGCTTAGCCTCCTTGATAGCGATGTGCTCCTTCATAACATCGATAACGAAAAGAGCAGATGGAAGGCGGCTTAGGTCAGCGATAGAACCTAGGTTCTTCTCCAACTTGTTTCTCTGGCGAGAAATCTGAAGTTTCTCACGCTTTGACAAGTTATCAAATGTACCGTCAGAGATGTTCTTATCGATCTGAGCCATCTTCTTAACAGCCTTACGGATTGTAGGGAAGTTTGTCAACATACCACCAGCCCAACGCTCAGTGATGTATGGCATACCAACCTCTGTTGCCTTGTCAGCTACGATCTGCTTAGCCTGCTTCTTAGTAGCTACGAAAAGGACTTTCTTGCCCGACTTTACTATCTGTTTCAAAGCTGCAGCGGCCTCATCAACCTTTGCTACAGTTTTGTGAAGATCAATAATATGAATACCGTTACGCTCCATGAAAATGTAAGGAGCCATAGCTGGATTCCATTTTTTCTTGAGGTGACCAAAGTGGCAACCTGCCTCAAGTAATGCATCAAAATTAGTTCTTGACATTTTTTTGATTTTTAATCGTTTACCTTCTTTTAATTAAATCAATGAGATAGTAGCTATAAAAGGTCTACCCCATTTAGATACTAAACGTATACTTATGCTGCAATTAAGCTGCAACGCCAAGTACTAACGTTTGCTGAACTGGAACTTGCGTCTTGCCTTTGGCTGACCTGGCTTCTTACGCTCAACCTCACGAGCGTCACGAGTCAAGAATCCATTAGACTTAAGAGCTGACTTGTTCTCAGCATCAAGCTTAACCAATGCTCTAGCAATTGCCAAACGCAAAGCCTCTGCCTGACCCTTGATACCACCACCGTCAAGGTTAGCCTTGATATCAAACTTACCCTGAACTCCTAGCTCGTTCAATGGCTGCAAAACTACATACTGAAGCAAGCCTGATGGGAAGTATGCTGCAAGCTCTTTCTTGTTAATAGTAACTGCACCTGTACCTGCTGACAAATATACTCTAGCAACAGCTGCTTTTCTTCTACCGATTGCGTTAATAACTTCCATAATCTTACTTAAGTGAGTTTAAATCAATTACTTTTGGCTGCTGAGCCTGCTTATCATGATCTGGACCAGCGAAAATGTAAAGATTGTTTAGAAGAGCATCACCTAGACGATTCTTTGGCAACATTCCCTTCAATACCTTACGATACAACTTCTTTGGATCCTTCTGCAAAAGAACTGCAGGAGTTGTCTCTCTCTGTCCACCTGGATAACCAGTGTAACTCAAATAAACACGATCTGTCATCTTTAGACCTGTCAACTTAACCTTGTCAGCATTGACAATGATTACGTTGTCTCCACAATCTACGTGCGGAGTGAAACTTGGCTTGTACTTACCTCTAAGCAACTTAGCCACTTTAGATCCCAAACGACCAAGCGCCTGATCTGTAGCGTCAACAACGACCCACTCCTTCTTTACAGTGTTCTTGTTGGCAGAAATGGTTTTAAAACTTAAAGTATCCACTTTAAAAACTTTTTTAATTAATCTTCAATTTGGCTCAATGTTCGGGCAAACATCTTCGCCTTTTTAACGTATGGATAATAATTCGGGTGCAAAAGTATAAAAAATTCATTAACCAATAAAATATTTTCCGTCTTTTTTACGAATATTTTAACCACTCGTCTCATAATCACCATTCGCGTCGTATAAAATTTCACAAACAACAAAGCCAATTCTCATATTTTTATTCAACATGCCATACTAAAAACATGACAAAAACGAGCTTCCAAATGCCAATTGCCAACCAAAATCGCCCCATTTTTCTCAAAATCTCGCGTCTTATACCATATATATAATAAAAAAGCATTATTTTTGCACCCCGTAAAAATGTAAAATATATATTCAAAATAAAAACATGAAAACAGCTAAAGAGATTCGTAAGTCGTTCACCGACTTCTTCGCTAGCAAGGGTCACACTATCGTGCCTTCGGCGCCGATGGTTGTTAAGAACGACCCGACACTTATGTTCACCAATGCAGGCATGAACCAGTTCAAGGACATTTTCCTTGGTAACACTCCAAGAAAATACCCTCGCGTCGCGGACTCTCAGAAGTGTCTTCGTGTTTCAGGTAAGCACAACGATCTTGAGGAGGTAGGACATGACACTTACCACCACACCATGTTTGAGATGCTTGGCAACTGGTCGTTCGGCGACTACTTCAAGAAAGAGGCTATCGCTTGGGCTTGGGAGTATCTTGTTGACGTGTTGAAGCTTGATCCAAACCGTCTTTACGCCACTGTGTTCGAGGGCAGCAAGGAGGATGGTCTTGACCGTGACGACGAGGCAGCTGGCTACTGGGCAAAAGTGCTTCCTACAGACAGAA
This sequence comes from uncultured Bacteroidales bacterium, assembly GCA_946405045.1. GTDB lineage: Bacteria > Bacteroidota > Bacteroidia > Bacteroidales > Paludibacteraceae > UBA1723. The sequence continues at coordinate 11,406 of CAMJFV010000039.1, forward strand.
TCATCAACGGTAACAAGCATGACAATTTCTGGGAAATGGGTGATACAGGTCCTTGTGGCCCATGCTCGGAAATCCATATCGACCTTCGTTCTGACGACGAGCGCGCCAAGATTTCTGGCCGCGACCTTGTTAACCACGACCACCCTCAGGTAATTGAGATCTGGAACCTTGTGTTCATGCAGTTCAACCGTAAGGCTGACGGTTC
>CAMJFV010000040.1 GCA_946405045.1 uncultured Bacteroidales bacterium
CCATTCCATTGTTTGGTGCGTCATTTGCGACGTGGAGGGCATAAAGTGGCTCTTTAGATTTTTTTGCTTTAAGAATCACCGCAAGTTCCATAAGTCTCACCAAATTATCTGGATGATAAAGAGGAACCAAGATTCTGTCTGCCTGCTGAGCTTTAGCGATCTTCTCATCAATAGTTTCCGACTCAGTTGATATCTTCTTCGACATACGTTCCGTCACTGTTGATGAAATGACACAAGTGACAAGGATCATTATGACCGTACCATTAAGAATATCATTACTGAAAATACGGATCAACGAACCGTCGTCAGCGAACCTGATAACTGTATCGTAACCAATTTTTACGGCTGCCAATGTTGCCGCTGCCTGAGCTGTACTTAATCCGAAAATAAGGTTTCCCTCCACCTTTTTAAGATTAAATGTACGCTGCGTGATCATGGCCGCCAAATATTTCGACAAATTCGAAACGATACACATCACAACAGCCACGATAAGAGTGTTAGGACCGGCAAACACCGCTCTTAAATCGATAAGCATTCCCACTCCTATAAGAAAGAACGGAATGAAAATCGCATTACCCACAAACTCCAATCTGTTCATCAAAGGTGAGATTCTCGGGATAAGAGAACTTATCGCTATTCCCACCAAGAAAGCTCCGATAATCGCCTCAAGGCCAGCAAGTTGAGCGATATATCCGCCCAAGAAGACAAGAGCCAGCACAAAAATGTACTGACCTACACTGTCACTTACACGTTTGAAAAACAGACTTGCAAGACGAGGGAAAATGAATACAATAATAAATAGGAATATACATATAGCTATTCCCATTCGAACCCAGAAGAAACTGTTGATCTGGCCTTTCGCCATTCCGACAATCACCGCCAACACCAACAAAGACAAAGTAGTGGCGATCATCGTTCCTCCGATAGTTATACTTATGCTACGGTTCTTATTGACTCCGTATTTGCTGACAATCGGATAGGAAATCAGCGTGTGCGATGCATACATACTGGCAAGCAAAAGTGATGCCACCAACAGATAGTATTGCGACGTCATCTCCGACGCTTCAGTAACAGTAGCGTCGTACGGAACCTCATGATGAGGGATATATTGAAGCAAAAAATAGCTGCTCAACGTACCGATCACCATCGGCAAAATAAAGGTTATTCCGCCAAAGAAAACTCCCGCCTTACGGTTTTTCTTAAAGTCGGTAATATCCATTTCAATACCAGCCAAGAACATGATGTACACCATGCCGACGGTGCCATAAAGTTCAAAACTGGAATCTCGAGTCAACACTCCTATTCCATGTTCACCCAAGATTATTCCTGCCAGAATCATGACAATGATATTCGGCAGTTTTAACTTCTCCGATACAAACGGAGCGAGAAGAATCACGAAGAGTACGAGCGAGAATATGAGTACCGGATTGGTTACCGGCAAACTCATACCTATATGACTGAATATTGTATCCATCACTCGTTCTTCTTAAAATTCATTAATTTCTGTTCAAATAGTATCCGTAAACAGTGACGTTTTTAACAGCAAAGCCCAGTTTTCTTCCATCGTGGTTTTCTGGATTATACTTACTTGGTTTTGCTGCATTTTCAAATATAAACATCATACGTACAGACCCGTCAGCACCAAGGTTTTCCTTTGGCACATTCACAAAAACAGAGCTATGACCATTTGTGGAGATCTGTGACACACGCTCTCCATTCACCTCAACATTAAATCGCAAAGGTTCATCTGGGCATATCACTCTATCAACATCCAACTTGACAGTCACTTCCGCCTTCGGGGCCGCCATCAACTCAATTGTTGCAGTATCACCATTTGACCAACGTCCAAAATCTTCATTGCCAGAAAAACCAGAAATTTCACAACCTGGATTTTCCTGACAGAAATCATAGAACGAATACAAATGGTTAACATTTGACTCACTCTTAACTTCAGATGACGCAGAATCTGGTGTTTCCTTTTCTTTTGTGGAACAACAGCACAAAGCTAAGATCATTCCAAAGACATATATGACACGCTTCATTGGTTACTATTTTTTGAAATCAATCTTCTGTCTCTTCAGACTCAGCTTCGTCCACAGATACTCCATAAAGTGTAATACAAGAAATTCCCATTCCCAACAAGCGAGAATCGTAAATTTCAGGATTCACATCAATAGGTCTTTTAGGATTCAATATCTTCAACACAAGGACAAGATTGTCGTTGTCGCCAACAGCATCTGCAGGAATATTTACAAAAATCACACCTGGATAAGTCTCGCCCTCATCGACTTTTGTCTCATTAGCATACACCTCGTATTTAGTGGCGTCACCACCAGGAACCGCATTTGTCACTGTGATTTTTGCAGTCAAATCTGAATTAGGAGTGATATTCTCAAATGTTATAGTAGGAGCCTCCTCATTTGTCCATCTTCCAAAGCCTTCTGCTGCCGAGAATCCTGAAATCTGACATCCTGGATCCTCTTCCTTGAAGTCATAATAAGAAACTGAAGTCGTTGCATTACCTAATCCACCAACAAATCCAGTCGCAGTCATTCTGTTTCCGTCTTCTTCAACTGAACCTGAAGAGCATCCACATAGCATAGCTGCCATCCCTAATGCATAGAAAAAAATCTTTTTCATTTTTTTGTTGTTATTGTTGTTTTATTTTTTCATTTCCTTTGCCCAACTGTCTTTAAGGCCGACGGTGCGGTTGAACACCAAATGATCTGCTGAAGATGTCTTATCCACAGTAAAATAGCCGATACGTTGGAACTGCAAGTAGTCAAGAGGTTTGCTATCTGCCAAGTACTTCTCAACATAACAGTTAGACAACACCTTCAATGAGTCAGGGTTAAGGATCTCTCGCATCGCGTCGATAGCCTCACACTGTTTCTCCTCCTTGATACGAGCCAACTCGTCACGAGGATTCTCAACCTTCCAAAGTCTGTCGTACAGACGGACCTCAGCTTTGATCGCATGTGCGCAGCTCACCCAATGTATTGTCTTTCCTTTGATCTTCATATTGCAGTTAGCCTCTCCTGTCTTTGTCTCAGGAATAAACTCTGCATGAATCTCTACTATATTTCCATCAGCATCCTTCACAATGCACTCCGCAGGGTTCTCACTACACTTGATAATGTAGGCATTCTTCAAACGGACCTCCTTGCCAGGACCAAGACGGAAGAATTTTGCAGGAGCATCCTCCATAAAATCGTCACGCTCAATCCATAGTTCACGACTGAATTCAACCTTATGTGTGGCAGAATTCTCATCTTCCGGATTATTGATAGCATCTAGTTCCTCAACCTTTCCTTCTGGATAGTTGGTGATGACCAACTTGATCGGATCAAGCACTGCAGCCACACGTGTAGCACGTTTGTTCAAATCGTCACGTACCGCACTTTCAAGCAATGAGAACTCATTAAGAGCGTCATAAGTTGTGTAGCCAATCTTATTGATAAAATTATGGATACTCTCTGGTGAATAGCCACGTCTTCTGAATCCACATATTGTAGGCATACGAGGATCGTCCCAATCCTCAACAACATGCTCCTTTACCAATGTCAAAAGATTACGCTTCGACATCAAAGTATAGTTCAGATTAAGTTTGTTGAACTCATACTGACGAGGGCGGTTATCGTCAAGATCCTTTCCCTCTTTCAACCAATCAATAAACAAATCATATAGTGGACGGTGAGGTACAAACTCGAGTGTACACAACGAGTGAGTCACACCTTCAAAATAGTCGCTCTGTCCATGGGCGAAATCATACATAGGATAAACCTTCCACTTCCAACCTGTACGATGATGTGGATGAGTTGTGATGATACGATAGATAATAGGATCACGGAAATGCATGTTTGAGCTAGCCATGTCAATCTTAGCTCGAAGAACCATTTTTCCATCCTCAATCTTTCCGTCTGTCATTTCCTGGAAAAGACGAAGGTTTTCCTCAATTGGGCGGTTTCTGTATGGGCTTTCCGTTCCCGCCACTGTAGGAGTACCCTTCTGTGCGGCAATCTCCTCAGGTGTTTGCTCATCAACGTAAGCCTTTCCCTCCTTGATCAATGTCACAGCAAGATCCCAAAGTTGCTGGAAATAGTCGGATGCATAGTAGACGTTGCCCCACTCGAATCCCAACCATTTGATATCCTCTTTGATTGCCTCAACATATTCGTTGTCCTCCTTCACAGGATTTGTGTCATCGAAACGGAGGTTACATACGCCATTATATTTCTTGGCGATACCGAAATCCATGCAAATAGCTTTTGCATGTCCTATATGGAGATAGCCGTTTGGTTCTGGCGGGAAACGAGTCTGTACTTTTCCACCGTTTTTGCCATTTGCCAAATCTTCCACCACCTTCTGCTCAATAAAATTAAGCACCTCTTTGGCTTCACTTTTTTCTATCTCTTGGTTTTCTGCCATATCATTAAATTTATTCTACTTCTAAAATTAGTGTATATGGTGCAAAAATAGTTTTATTTTCTCAATAAATCTATATTTTTTTTGCGAAAAGGAAGGCTTAAAACACAAAGTTGGAATTTTGAATACAACAGTTGGGAGTTAATATAAAAAGATGTATCTTTGCAAAATAAGAGTGCCGTACACCGGCATGTGGTGACACAAAAGACAGTGTCAAGATAAACGAGAAGTGTTTGACAAATTTTGAAGGATAATGAATCCACAGGTAAGTATCATAATGGGCAGCACATCAGACCTGCCTATAATGGAGAAAGCAGCAAAAATACTCGACGAGTTTGAGATTCCGTTCGAGATAAATGCACTTTCTGCACACCGCACTCCATCTGAAGTAGAAAGTTTCGCCACAAACGCAGAATCACGTGGCATCAAGGTGATTATCGCAGCAGCTGGCATGGCAGCAGCATTGCCAGGTGTGATCGCGGCACAGACATCCGTCCCTGTGATCGGAGTGCCTATTGCGTCTACTCTTGAGGGTATGGACGCTCTACTTTCTATCGTACAGATGCCTCCAGGCATTCCAGTGGCGACAGTGGGTATCAACGGTGCGATGAACGCAGGAATCCTTGCAGCACAGATGATCGCATTGAGCGACAAGGCTGTGGCAGAAAAGGTCAAAGCTCACAAAGCTGGATTGAAGAGTAAAATTGTAAAAGCTAACGAAGAGTTGGCAAAAGTGCAATTCAAATTCAAAACAAATTAATCAGACACACACATAGAGACGCACGGACGTCCGTGTCTAAAAACGTGTGACAAGATTAATTAAAACATCAACAGAATTTAAGATTTTTCAGATATGGCAATTTTAGACAGTATTATTGCTCGCGCTAAGCAGAACAAGCAGCGCATCGTTCTTCCTGAGGGTACAGAAGAGCGTACTTTGAAGGCTGCCGACCAAATTTTGGCAGAGGGTATCGCAAACATCATCTTGTTAGGAAGCCCTAATGAGATTAACAAGTTGGCTTCTGAGTTCGGACTTAAGAACATCTCAAAGGCCACTATCATCGACCCAGAAAATAATCCAAACAGTCAGAAATATATCGACCTGTTGCTTCAACTTCGTCAACGTAAGGGCTTGCAGCCTGAGCAGGCAGTTGAGCTTGTAAAGGATCCTCTATATTTGGCTTGTCTTCTTGTCAAGGCTGGCGACGCAGATGGTGAGGTGGCTGGTGCTAAGAACTACACTGGCAACGTGCTTCGTCCTGCATTCCAGATCATCAAGACCCGTCAGGGTGCTAAATGTGTGAGCGGTGCTTTCCTTATGATTTTCAAGGACAAGACATACGGACACGATGGCATGTTGTTGTTCGCCGACTGTGCAGCTACACCAGTGCCAACAGCTGAGGAGCTTGGAAGCATCGCTGTTGTCAGCGCAGGTACTGCTAAATCTATCTTCGGTTTCGATGATCCTAAGGTGGCTATCATGAGCTTCTCTACAAAGGGTTCTGCTAAGCATGAGACTGTAGACAAGGTTATTGAGGCTGGTAATTTCGCAAAACAATATGCTCCAGACTTGAAGATCGATGCTGAGCTTCAGGCAGACGCAGCTCTTGTGCCTAGCGTCGCTAAGAGCAAAGCTCCAGGCAGCGAGGTCGCAGGCCAGGCTAACGTATTGGTATTCCCTTCTCTTGAAGCTGGAAACATCGGCTACAAACTTGTTCAGCGTCTTGCTGGTGCAGAGGCACTTGGACCAATTCTTCAGGGTCTTGCAGCTCCAGTAAACGACCTTTCTCGTGGATGCTCAGTAGAGGACGTTGTAAAGATGATTGCAATTACAGCAAACCAAGCAATTGCTGCGAAACAATAAATAATCTAATGTTGCAGGCGTACCAACGTCTGCAACATTTCATATATAACTAAAAAATTTCATGAAAATATTAGTACTAAACTGCGGCAGCTCTTCTATCAAATACAAATTGATAGACATGCCAAAGAACGACACATTGGCGTCGGGAGGAGTTGAAAAAATCGGCTTGAAAGATTCATTCTTGAAGTACAAGACTCCATCAGGTGAAAAAAAGCAAATTGACTGCGAAATTCCAGAACACACAGCAGGAATCGAATTAATTCTTAAGGTTCTTCAATCAAAGGAAGACGGTGCAATCAAGAGTCTATCTGAAATCGAGGCTGTAGGTCATCGTGTTGTACACGGAGGTGAGAAATTCAACAAATCTGTACTAATTACTAAGGAGGTTATCGATAATATCAAGGAGTGTGCTCCTCTTGCACCTCTTCACAACCCTGCCAACCTAAAAGGTATCGAGGCAATCACACATGAGTTGCCAAATGTTCCTCAGGTTGCAGTGTTCGATACAGCTTTCCACCAGACTATGCCATCTAAGGCATACATGTATGCTCTTCCTTACGAATATTACAAAAAGGATGGCGTTCGTAGATACGGTTTCCACGGAACAAGCCACAGATACGTATCTGCACGCACTTTGGAGATTCTTGGAATGAAGCCTGAAGGCACAAAGATGATCACTTGCCACATCGGTAACGGTGGTTCAATCTCTGCAATCAAGGATGGTAAGAGCGTCGACACTTCAATGGGTCTTACTCCACTTGAAGGTCTTGTAATGGGTACTCGTTGCGGTGATATCGACACAGGTGCTATCACATACTTGATGGACCGTGAAAAACTTGACATCAAAGCAGTCAACAATATCCTTAATAAGGAGAGTGGATTGAAGGGAGTATCTGGTATTTCTCAGGATATGCGCGACGTGGAGGCTGGCATCAAAGACGGCAACGAGCGTGCTACTCTTGCAAGAGATATGTTCGTTTACCGTGTACGCAAGTTCATCGGCTCATATACAGCTGTTCTTGGCGGTCTTGATATTTTGGTCTTCACAGGAGGAATCGGTGAAAACCAGAGAACAATCCGTCAGCTTTGCTGCGAAGATTTCGGTTACCTAGGAATTGAGATCGACGAAGCCGCTAACAACGCAGCGTCAGGAGTAGAGAAGATCATCTCAACTCCATCGTCTAAGGTAAAGGTTCTTGTGGTTCCTACTGACGAGGAGTATATGATTGCAAAAGATACTCTTGATCTTGTAAAGTAACATTGTAAAGACGCAATATCATCGCGTCTTCTCCTATAAAAATAGACGTTGCAAATGATGCAGCGTCTATTTTTTATATAAGTTTCTTCGTATTATTCCTGACTTGTCTCTATGCTACAACACCATATTCATAGATACAATCACTAGCAAGATCAATTTCTTCATTCCCAAAAAAGACATGTGCGACTGGAATCTAATCGGATTTGCTTAAATAAGCCACAAATATCCAACAGAGGGCGAAATGAAGGTAACGTCCTAATGTCATCCATAACGTCATACATGACTTTATATCCATCATCAAACTCTACATAGAGCATATAATTGTCAAGAGCTCTATAGTTCTTAATTCTTGGAATCATAATATTATTCTTTCAATCCTTGTTCATAATACCACGAGTTGTGTCCTTCTCCGATCTTCAACACTCGTTCGATCAGTTCAGAATACGCATCATCCGTCAACACAAGTTCTTTCAGCAAAGGTATCAAACCCTTCCCGTCTTTCCCTTCATAAAAAAATAATGAATTGCTGATTCTCGCACGCTGGCTCGCACGCGGTTCACGGCTGAATCCGTCTCTGTGGCACTTCTTTCCTGTCTGGCTGATCTCTGTATCCAGACACTCAAAAATCGGGTCTATCTCCACGTCTACAGAATCAAATAGAGCTACAACATCTTCTTCCGACAAAGCAAACATTGAAGAATAGCGGAAACTGGTTTTAGCCCCACGTCTACCCATCTCCTTCGCAAACATACGGGGATGAAGCGAATCCTTAGGGTTTGCCAAAACCGCAAAAAACAGATTCTGTAGGATCGCATTATAATAAGAGCAATCCTGCACATCATATGGCTTGAAATTTTTCAGGATTTTATCGAGGAACTCAATGTCAAATATTTCTGTCGGCACTTCACCACGCTGCATCAGACGTCTGACTTTGAGCATCCTGACAAACAACAACCTCACAAGGAAAATCAACTCTTTCCTCTCCACGTAATCCTTTTCGGACACTGTCGCTACCGTATAGCGAGAATCAACTAAACTTGGGAACTGGAACACGACCCTTCCCTTCTCAATTGCGGCTAGGATATTTTCAAATCCTGCCATAGTCTCATTTATCATATTTTTGTACTTTAAAAATCCTTGTTTATGGAGGCTGTGACAGGGCAGGCATAAAACCTGCCCCTACAGTCTAATTATTTTCTTGAACGTCCAGTGATTCTATCGATCAACTCCTGTTGCTCTCTTTTCTTTCTCTCCTCTTCGGTCTCCTCATGTGGTGCTTCTGGAGCTTCCGACACCTCTTCAGGAGCTACTTCCTCCTCCTGTTTTTTTCTTCTGGAACGTTTGCTCTCTTTTGGTTCAGCTTCGTCTTCGCTCACTGATGCAGGAGTCTCTTCAGAAGTCACTTCTTCTTTCTTTCTCCTTGATCGCTTGGACTCTTTTGGCTCTTCCGTATCATTTGTAGACGAAACCTCTTCCTGTTGCTGAGGTTTTGATTTACGTCCTGTGATTCGTTCGATCAACTCCTGCTGCTCTCTCTTCTTTTTCTCCTCTTCAGTCTCTTCACGTGGAGCGGCAGATACTGCAGGAGTCACTTCAGGAGCTGGTTCTTCTTGAACTGGCTCTTCCTTCTTTTTCCTTGAACGGCGACTCTCTTGAACATCATTCTGTTCTGCTTCCTCGCTTACCGATACAGGTGTCTCTTCAGAAGAAGCCTCCTCTTTCTTCCTTCTAGAGCGTTTACGTTCCTTTGGTTCAGTCTGTTCCTCCTGTTCTTGTTCAACCTGCGGCTCAGATTGTTCCACACCAGTAGCGACAGCTGAAGAATCTCCAGATGCCTTCTCCTCCTGTTTAGCCTTCGAAGTACGTCCTGTAATTCTGTCGATCAATGCCTGACGTTCAGCCTCCTCCTGACGACGTTGCAATTCTTCTTCAGACAATGCCTCATTCACAGGAGCTTCTTCTTTTTTATTCTTTCTAGAACGTTTCTTCTCTTTTACTTCTGATCCGTCTCCATCAAGTGGAGTCTCTTCTGCATCATCTTTCTTCTTAAAGAAATGTCTCTTCGACTTTGTTCCTGGTTGTTCCTCCTCACTGATCACACCTAATGAATCAGAAGGCACAACATTATCTGACTTCTTCTTTTTACGACCTGTGATTCTGTCAATCAATGCCTGACGGTCGGCCTGTTTCTGCAGACTATCAAGCACCACAGAAGAAGCCTCAGCCGCAGTACGAAGTTTTTCCAATGAATCTGTCATCTTCACCATATCCTCGTCTACAGTATCCTCCATGGCCAATAATATAGAATCCCATGGTGCAGCATCAAGTTCCTCGATCACCTTACGTCTGTTGCGAGTATAGAATTTAATATGACCAAGCGGCTTGTTGTCTGGAGCTGACGGCAAATATTTAGCACGAATTTTCTTTTGACGACGTTTCTTGTAATAGATTTTGATCTCTCCCGTCGCAAGATATTCAAGATTAAGCTCAGTCATCACCGAGTCGACGAGTGTGTCGATAGCTGAGTATTCTGGCAAAAGAACCATTACAGAATCCACAACATCGTTAAGCAACACACGTCTGTACTGTGTGTTACCAACCAGATCCATGATCTTTTTGGCAATCACTCTGCCTGAATCTACACGGTTGTAGAAACGTTTCTTATAGAAGTAGCGTTGATGCCAGTAATACATGAAGAAATCGTAGTCGTAAATAAACTTGAATTTGCCTCGGTCGTAGTGCACCTCATTCAGATAGCGACATTTTGGAATCTTGATTTTAGCGACAATCTCTTCACTCTTTCCCTCTTTCTGAGCTTTTTCCGCCTCTTTCAATTCCTCCATATTTCTCATTTCCTCTTCAAGTTCAGCCAATTGCTGGGCTAGAAGCGAACTATCAAGAGCAGCATACTCTTTTAGCATCTCAACATCGATATCCTCCTCCAAAGAATCCAAATTCAATGAATCAGGGACAGATTCATCTACGGCAAAAGTGGAATCATTTTGTTGAGTAGAGTCTTTAGCAGCCAACGCAGCAGCGGCAGCCTCACGTTTTTTCTTGATGATAGCCTCAATAGTACGGCGAGTCTGTAATTCCTTTTCATCGATAGGTTCCTCAATAGTTGGCTCTGGCTCTAGTTCTCCATTAAGCATTTCATCTTTTAAGATGACAACAGGAAGTTTTCTGCCGCGCCTATTCTTATTCGCATATTCTATTGCCGCACTATCTCCGGCAGCGACAAGTTCAGCAAGTTCAAACAAATCTGCATTAGCCTCTTCCTCCTCTTCAAGTTTTTCGAGACGTTTTTTCTCCCTTTCTTCAGCTCTTTTTTGGGCTTTTCTAACTTTATTTTTGCCCTTCATTATTCTTTCAGCCTCTTTACGGGCTCTTGCGATAGCCTCTTGCTGCTGTTTTTCAATCAAGGCTTGTTTCTCTTCCTCTTTTAGTTTTTCATTCTCCTGAATCTTGCGTAGCTCTTCAGCCTCTCTACGCTTAGCCACCTGCTCAGCATGTATCAAACGCTTTTCCTCCAATTCCTCACGTCTTGCAGCCTCAGCCTCACGTTTTGCAGCACGAGCTCTCATTTCCTCCTCACGGCGTTCACGTTCACGCTCTCGTGCTTGAGCTCTTCTCTCGAGCTCCTTAGCCTTCATCTCACGCTTTTTCTGAGCCTTTTCCAAACGTTTCTGCTGTCTTTTAGCTCGTTCTTTAGCCTCACGTTCACGTTGTGCTTTCTTGATTTCTTGAGTACGTCTCATTTGTTCGGCACGTTGCTCAGCCGCCTTTTGTTTGGCAGCCATAACAGCTTGACGATGAGCGGCAGCTTGCTCCTGCTCCTTCTGTTTAGCCTCTAAAGCTCTTTGTTTAGCCGCAGCCTTAGCTTCTGCTTCTTGGCGTTTTTTAGCCTGCCAATTCTCACGTTGACGTTGCTTTTTTTCTAGTTCTTTTTGGCGAAGTCTCTCTCGTTCAGCTCTTTGT
>CAMJFV010000041.1 GCA_946405045.1 uncultured Bacteroidales bacterium
AGACGCATCCAACAGTGGAAGAAATCTACGATGCCCTTCATGATGAGATAACCACGCTTTCCAAAACCACAATCTACAACACTTTGAAACTATTTGTGGAGAAGGGTGCGGCAGCTCAGCTTAACATTGAGGACAAGTGTGTGCATTTCGACGGAGACATTTCTACTCATGCTCATTTCATGTGTCAGCGTTGCGGAACTATTTACGATATATTCCCTTCAAAAATGCCGATTATTGAGGATTTTGCTTCATTACAATTCGGTGCGCATAACGTGCAGAACGTACAGCTTAATCTTACTGGCATTTGTGAAAGGTGTATGAAAAACAAAAATAAAGAATCAAAACAGAAATAAATCTAATTATATAGACTATGATGAATGTTTCAGATAACATCAAGTATGTTGGTGTCGACGATTTGGATATCGATTTGTTCGAGAGCCAATATGTAGTGCCTGAAGGCATGTCGTATAATTCATATGTCATTCTTGATGAAAAGACTGTTGTGATGGATACAGTCGACGCAAGAAAGACAGACGAGTGGATCAACAATGTGAAAGCAGCATTAGGTGGCAGAAACCTTGATTATATTGTGTGTTTACACATGGAGCCAGATCATGCAGGTTCGATGATGAAGGCTTTGGAGACATTCCCAACTGCAAAAGTGGTTGGCAATGCGAAGACATTCACTTATATGGCTCAGTTTTTCGATGTCAATCTTGAAGGTAAAAAAGTAGAGGTGAAAGACGGTGAGTCGTTAAGCCTCGGAAATCATAACCTGACATTTGTGTGTGCTCCTATGGTGCATTGGCCAGAGGTGATGGTGGCATACGAGAGCAGCGAGAAAGTGTTGTTTGCTGCCGATGCATTTGGAAAGTTTGGAGCGATCTCAAAAGATGATGGAGATTGGGCATGTGAGGCGAGACGCTACTATTTCAACATCTGCGGTAAATATGGAGTGCAGGTGCAGTCGTTGTTGAAGAAGGCTGCTGCTCTTGATATCAAGACTATAGCTCCACTTCACGGTCCAGTGTTGAAGGAGAATCTTGGATATTATATCGATCTTTACAATACATGGAGTTCATACGGTGTTGAAAGTGAGGGGGTGTTGGTAGCATTCGCGTCGATCCATGGAAATACAAGAAAGGCGGCTGAAAAAATCGCGTCGATCCTTGAAAAACAGGGTGCGAAGAAGGTCGTAGTGAGCGATCTTAGCCGTGACGATGAAGCGGAAGTGATCGAAGATGCGTTCCGTTATGGCAGAATGATTATAGCCGCTCCTACTTACGACGGAGGTCTATTCCCTCCAATGGAGAGCTTCCTATCTCATTTGAAGAGCAAGAACTATCAGAAACGTACTGTAGGAATCATAGAAAACGGTACTTGGGCTCCAATGTCGGGTAAATTTATGAAGGCTGCACTCGAGGCGATGAAAGATATCAAGATTTGTGAGACGGTGGTGACAATCAAGTCGGCATTGAAGGAGAATCAGGAGGATAGCCTTGTTGCGTTGGCAAAAGAGGTGTTGGCTTAAAATTAGAAATTATAAATGCAGATTTCTGCAAAAAAGTGCGGAATGCAGGATTGATGAACCAACCTCCGCAATAAAACAAAACAATTCAAAAACTAAAACTAAATTATTATGGCAAAGTTCATTTGTACAGTATGTGGATATGTCCACGAAGGCGACAGCGCACCAGAGAGATGTCCACAGTGTAAAGTCCCTGCAAGCAAGTTTAAGGAGCTAGATGAGAATGCAGAAGTCAATTATGCGACAGAGCATGAGTTAGGAGTGGCAAAGGGTTGTGATCCAGAGATGATCAAGGATCTTAACGCACATTTCACAGGAGAGTGTTCAGAGGTTGGTATGTATTTGGCAATGAGCCGTCAGGCTGATCGTGAGGGTTATCCAGAAATTGCTGAGGCATTCAAGCGTTACGCATTTGAGGAGGCTGAGCACGCGGCTAAGTTTGCAGAGCTTCTAGGTGATGTTGTTTGGGATACAAAGACAAACCTTGAGAAGAGAATGAACGCTGAGGCTGGTGCTTGTGAAGACAAGTTCCGCATCGCAAAGAACGCAAAGGCTCAGAATCTAGATGCTATCCACGACACAGTACATGAGATGGCTAAGGATGAGGCACGTCACGGACAGGGCTTCCGTGGCCTATACAAAAGATACTTTGGAAAGTAATTTTGTTGATTAAATACAGAAGAAAGGAGACGGCAATCGTGTCGTCTCCTTTTTTTTGTTTGATGAGAAGCCGACAATTAATCAACGTCTCCGCTCATTTTTGTTTGAAATGTGCAACGGAGAAAATTTGAACAAAAAAGGCGAAAAAATGAAAATAGCACAAACGGCAATTAAGTGTGCATTGATTTCTTGCACAAAGAAAAATGATGTGTGCAACGCGACAAAAAAAATTAAAAAATGATCACTTTGCGACTAAAAAAAATCTTCCAAATGCTTTTTTTCTAATTTCGAAAAGGTAAGTTTGTAATGTCATCATAAGATGAAAAAATGATGAACTGAAAAGAAAAACAGAACAATGTCAAAAAAGCGAAAATTTGAACAATCAATTCGTTTTTGAGACAAGATACATTATATTATGGGTTTAATAAACGATAAAATCAAACAGTTCAGAGAACAGAAAAATCTGAGCATAGAAGAAGTGGCTGAACGAAGTGGTGTCTCTGTGGACGTACTTTCTGCGATAGAGAAAGGCAACGAAACTCCATCATCTGCAGTCATTATAAAAGTGTCGAGAGCATTAGGTTTGCGTGTTGACACATTATTGGAGGTTGATAGCGTATTAGGCCCTGTGTTTACAAAAGCTGGAGAGGTTCACAATTCTACCAATTTCAGCAATGGAAAAACTTCAAAGCATGATTTTGTCAATTACAGTTCTCTTACACAAGGGAGAAGCGACTGTAGAATAAATCCATTCATTGTTGATATCAACGACAATAACCAAACAATGTCGAGCCACGAAGGTGAAGAATTTATATATGTGTTGGAGGGAAGTGCGGAAGTGGAATATGGCAACCAAACCTATTCTTTGGAAAAAGGAGACAGCCTATATTTTGATTCTGTTGTGTCACACTGCGTTAAGGCTAAGAATGGTGGCTCAGTGAAATTATTAGCGGTGTTATACTCTCCAATCGATTAATATTATGGCATCATCTATACTTTCTGACAACACGATCGCTGACTGGTTGGAGAAATGGGCCAATGAGACTCCAGACAAGGAATGCATCATCTACTCCGACAGAGATTTCCGCCTGACATGGAAAGAGACGGACACTCGTGTCAATAATATGGCAAAAGGTATGTTGGCGGTCGGAATCAAACCTGGCCATCACGTCGGCATATGGGCGACAAATGTTCCAGACTGGCTGATTGTGCTTTATGCATGTGCGAAAATCGGAGCTATTGCGGTTACTGTCAATACTAATTACAAGCAGAACGAGCTAGAATATCTTTGTAAGAATGCGGATCTAAATGCACTGTTTATCATCGACGGTACGTGGGAATCCGATTTCGTGGATATGACATACACGATGCTGCCGGAACTAAAAACGTCGCAGAGAGGACATCTGAGCAGCGAGAAATTGCCTTTGTTGAAGACGGTGGTGTATATAGGCTCTGAGAAACATCGTGGAATGTACAACACACATGAGTTGCTGCTTTTGGGTGAGATGACAGCAGACGATGAACTTAAAGTTGCGCGTGCGAATGTGAAGTGTCACGATGTTGTCAATATGCAGTATACTTCAGGCACTACAGGTTTTCCTAAAGGTGTTATGCTTACTCATCATAATATCACCAATAATGGTTATGCGACGGGAGAGCAGATGGAGTTTACTCAGAACGATAAACTTTGCACTTGTGTGCCTCTGTTCCACTGCTTTGGTGTGGTGCTTGCCACAATGGCATGTCTTACTCACGGAGCCACAATGGTGATGGTGGAGAAATTTGATCCGTTGATTGTACTCGCGTCTGTGCATAAAGAGCGTTGTACGGTGCTTTATGGCGTGCCAACAATGTTCATCGCAGAGCTCAACCATCCAATGTTCAGTATGTTCGACCTTACTTGTCTGCGTACTGGTATCATGGCAGGTGCTTTATGTCCTGTGGAGTTGATGAAGCGTGTAGAGAAGGAGATGTTCATGAAGATGACATCTGTATACGGACTTACAGAGACGTCTCCAGGAATGACTCATACAAACATTCACGATACATTTGAGAAACGTTGCACAACTGTAGGTGTTGACTATCCTGAAGTGGAGGTCAAGGTGATCAATCCTGAAACAGGAAAAGAGTGTGGAGTAGGAGAGCAGGGTGAGATGTGCTGCAAAGGTTACAATTTGATGAAGGGATATTATAAAAACGAAGAGGCGACGAGAGAGACAATTGACGCTAACGGATTCCTTCATTCGGGTGACTTGGGAATCAAGGATGAAGACGGTTACTATCGCATCACAGGCCGTATAAAAGATATGATCATTCGTGGTGGAGAGAACATCTATCCACGTGAGATAGAGGAATACTTGTTGAGTATGCCGGGTATCAGAGATGTGCAGGTGGCTGGTATTCCAAGCAAGAAGTATGGTGAGCAGGTGGGTGCTTTCATCATCAAGCACGACGGTGCTGACATCAAAGAGGAGGATGTGGTAGATTATTGCAAAGGTAAGATTGCTAGATTCAAGATACCTAAATATGTATTCTTCATCGATCAGTTCCCATTGACAGGTTCTGGCAAGATCCAGAAGTTTAAGCTTGGAGGCATTGGTCTAGAACTTTGCAAACAACAAGGCATTGAGGTTATCTAACTACTGATAATAATAAATGCTGGATTTTGCATCGTAAACCAGCGTATTGAATATAATAAAAGGCATGCCGATAAAGCATGCCTTTATTGTTTGTTTTTGCTTGTGTATTTAGTCTTACTTCACGATAGTTTTAACACCGTTTACCATATAAACACCAGGCTGAAGTCCATTCAAAGCATTTTTGTATTCAACTTGCTTTCTCAAAAGAGCTCCGTTAGCATTATAAACATCTACCAATTCGTTTAGACTGACTTCTACATTGTTCACATTTGTTAGAGTCTTAACTGTTAATGTAGGAGCGTTAGATTCAATCGTATTATTGCTTGTCGATAGGTTAGCGACACCTGTCTCAATGACGTTGGATCCATTATTCTCCACAACCTTACAACGGTATTTCAAAACGATGTCTTTTCCAGTTTTGATTTCTGGAATCTCTACGCTAAGCTTTCCGTTTTCTTCCTTGATAACCATACCACTCTCGTCAGTCTGGTTGATGAATTTAAGTTCCTTTGGCAGACTGTCAGTTAAAACAACATTCTGATAGTTTATTCCACTGACTGGGCCTCTACCTTGGATTCTTCGCCATGTATAGCCATCCCACTCTTCTACTACAATACGGCTGAATCCAGTAACGTCGTCGTCACAAGTATGGCGAGCATAATTAGTGATTTCATCTCCCAAAGTCTCCTCATTATACCATCCTGGGGTGATTGGAGTGAATTTCTCATATTGACCATCAAGTGACTTTGTATCGACGCTGTCAGAATAAGACCAGTCGTCAGCTAACATTTCAGCCATATAATTGGTCATCATATATTCTTCAATCATATCTGGTATCTTTTCCATCATTGTCATATATATGCCAGGAGCCCATACTCCTTTGTGTATCATATATTTTGAATTATTTGCATTTTCCAAGTGGGATGTGGTGGCAGTGAGAATATTAGGGAAATTCATAATAATACGTTTGTTCCACATTCTATTTTCATTTTCTCCAGTATGAATATCTTCCATTGTAAGTTTTATACCATTTCCTTTTTCAACATAACCATATTTCAAGGCATCATTTTCATTGTCCAATCTGAAGGTGATACCATTTGGAAGACTATCGGAAGCTATTCCACATGTGTCATTAATATAGTACGACACACGGTAGTTGCCCATATTGATATAAGCTTCAGGAGCATCATGCCAGAATCGGAAGAATTGATAAAATCTAAAATTATACATACTTTGAGGAAGATAGTTCCCGTATGATAGACGTACATTATCACGGCCACCGTTTAGCCAATATACATTGTCTCCAGTTATCTTCAAAGTGAACTCAATTGTATCATTCACAGAGACATCCGTTGTGTCAATATTCTTTACAAGAGTAAGAGGATTGTCGAGGATATCCACTTCGTTTCGCTCCATAGTATAAGTGGCGTTGTTAGGGTAGGCATTGCTCTCCCAATTTTCAAAATTGGATCCGCTTACCGTACTTGTCAAGCCTACTTTATTATGTTCTGTATTCTTCACCTTCACCACGAAAGAGACACTGTCCTTCGTCGCTTCTAATTCTCCAGTCTTAAAGCCAGGGATATTGCTGATATTCCATATGATGGAATGGTTTGCCGCATTATATGAGCCACCCTTTGTCGCACTGACAAATTCATAGTCGGAATCCAATTTGGTTGTGACAACAGCATCTTTTGCGTCTGCAGAACCATAGTTACGAAGTTGGACACCATAAGTTATGCTGTCACCTTTGTAAGCGAAAGTCTTATCAACAGACATATACACCTTGACATTGGCGCTTGCTTTCATGTCTGCTGGTGCGGCAAGGTTACCTGATGTCACCAACATGCCTAAGGTGCGGAACCAACCATGGAAATACTTTGCAGTGGCATTGAGATTACGTTCATCGTCAGTCATATCATTTTCAAAACAAATAGCATCCCATCTTAGTTCGCATTCACGATAAATATCACCTAATAATTCTTCATCACCTAAAGCCACTACTGATGGTGCTGTACAACCTAAAGCATAATTTGCAAAGTAAGGACCCGTCGTGCCATCCATGTTATAACACATCTTTATTTGGGTCGGGCCAAACCAGTTCAAACTATTAGGATCTGGACTTGGTCCAAGTTTTCCACAATCGTTTCCTTTTGAGTCTATTTTGGGTCTTTTCATAAATTCCGCATAACGGACAGCCATGTCATATTCGAATGAGTTGTCTGCAGTATCAATCTGATGAGTCTTTGGATTCCAAGTTGTTTTTGGATTGCCATGCCATAAATAATTCAGAATAGTACGCCATGCAGCTCGGAAATCTTCACCCTCACTAAAATTAGAAAATTTCACTTTTGTGTCATCTTCTTCATCAATGTCAAAATTGCCGATTGAAGGAATCAAATTTTGCTTGTAAGCCTCGCCCATCAACCAATCAGAAGATGCCTCTCCTCGCTTATATTGATTGATTTGCCAGTCTGTTCCTTCTCCCTCCTCCTCAAGCCACTTAGCAAACTCATGATAATAAGCAGGGGCACAGTAGTCGGTGTGAATGTTTCCATCTCCACCACCACCGATGATACTAAACTGTGTTATGTCTGGATATGTGGTCTGAGTATCTCTCCAATAAGAGACCTCATTCCCTTTGTTTCCTCCCTTTACATATCCATCTATTCCTATATTTCCACTTGAATGTCCATATCGAGAAATAGATCCGTCAGAATTGATTTTAGTAATCATAAATGTATCAACAAACGCTGAAAGATAATCCTTCGCCATTTGTCTGTAAGAAATAGGGTTGCCATTAAAATCAGTCACAGGTTTGCCATTTTGCATCATGGTATCTCCCCACTGCTTGTATGCGATCAACAATGCCAATGCTATATCTTCATCTCCATCAGTAGCGGAACCACCCAAAAAATCTGTGCCATTTTCACCATTAGCATCCCAAGAGGCTAAACCAGGGTTATATTCAAAATTAGGGAAAAGTATTTCTCCGTCTGAATATCTTTTAACTTTAGGAATTCTGTTATCGTGAATCCACATCCATAACCCATTAAATGTGGGTTGGTCGGCAAAAATGGCAGAGGCTAATAGCATATAGCCGTCGCCTTCTGTACAGAACGCGGCACCTCCTTGATCCAGGCCTTCATGCTTTTCAAAATTGTTAAATGTAATGTAAGGCACTCCGCAAAGGGTATCTTCATATCTACAACGGTGGCTCATTATCTGATACGCCTCACGCATTGTCTTTTCCATATCTGCATGAGTCACACCTTCTGCGTTATATTTCGCTAATGTCTTGCCACCTCCTTTGTATTCCAAGAATTGAGGGAATGGATACGATGGATTGCCCGAGTTGATGTCGGTTTTTATATAAGCGGTAGTGTCGTAGCAGTTGGCTGCATTCAGTCCTGATAGAACAGGAGTAAGAGCCATAAATGTTAAGATTGCGATTAATCCTTTTACTTTTCGAAAATTCATAGTTTTTTATGGTGTTGTGTTATTTATTCAAATTTACAAAACTGGCAGATCTCATCAAAATTTGTACAGTTACAAAGATAGTTTTTTTTATCTACATAAACTCACTCCTCAACCTTTCGGATCCGATTATTTGTTAAAGAAACTTAATTGCTTTAAGCAAAAATCAATTACATTGCAAAAATACACCAACAATTGTGACTTAAAAGTGAAATAGTTTTATCCATCCTATGATAAAACCAACAATACACATTCATTTATTCGAAGCACGCCTCTATGGAGTCTTTCTTCAATATAGCCATTTCTATAGCTTCCTCCATTAGTTCTTCATAACCAGGAATTGATACTGGAGCTGAATCCAAATTCTCTTCTTTTTCAGCCAATTGAATAACTGTATCGTCTGGTTTTGCCCAGAAATAAAACATTCCAGGAGACATCAGACCTGCGTCGTTAAGATAACGGAATCGATATACATATTTGATGGCACAAACCCGTGCTCTACTTGCCATACCTAATTTTCTATCCAAAAATGAGATTAACGCACTATCTGTCCTGACATCTATAAAATATTGATCGATTTTTTTTAATTCTTCCGACTTGTCAGTCTTGCCTTCCGCATTTTTTATCTCATCATCAATCAATGATAATGTCAACTCTTGCATGTGTACATGTTGCATTATCGCATTGTTGATATTTTCGAATTCTGTAAGAGAATCCACCGCTTCTATTGAGATTAGTTTATAACTGGAAGGATCTTTTATGGTAGGCCGCAACGCTTTGAAAGCATTTGCTTCCAAAGTTGATTCCCAACAACTGCTGAATGACAGAAATGTAAGGAACAAAAATAATATGCCGAAAAACCTCCTCATTGACATAAATTAATCGTTTCGCTTTACAAAGATATGTAAAAATAACAATATGACGTTTTATGATATTATTAAAAAATGCTAAATTTTCTTAAAAAACAGCCGAAATAAGAAAATTAAGTAAATTTATTCGCTGAAAAAGTTAAAGTTTTAATGATAGCAAGGGGTTAGGATGACTGTGGTCGAAAAATGGAGACGCAATTTCTCGCGTCTCCAATTATATCTATAAAGTAGTCTTATTGTGCAACAACATCAGTATTGTTACTATTTGCCTTCATCTCAGCAAGTTTTCGTGAGTTCTCGGCAATCTTTTTTTCATTGATGTTGTAGAACAGCAGTGCGACTATACCCAAGATTGAACCTGCTAACGGAACCAATGCAAAGATATTCTTGACGGTTTCTTGTGTCTCTACCGTCATGTTGATATCGTTCGCTACGAACCCTATTGAAGCTAGGGCAAACAATGGTAATGAATTGGCGTTAGCATATCCGAACTTTTGAGAGATTGTTGCAGATGAGTAAATCAATCCAGTTGCACGACGTCCTGTAGCGACTTCTGCATCGTCGGCAACGTCGGCATACATACTCCACATAATGTAACCTGTTGGACCAATAATCAATGAGAAAAACCAGTTTAGAAGAATGATTGTTGTCAGATTTTCTTTAGGAATGAATGCTAATGAGATTGTGATTATTGATGATAGTGCAAAACATGCGATCCAAGTCTCTTTTTTTCCATATTTCCTTACTATAGGCTGAATCATCATTGTTCCTAAAATTGTCAGAATGGTACCCATACCACTAATCAATAAGTAGAACAATTCCCAATCCAATTCTATTCCAAGAAATCTTCCCGAAATGACAAAATCAATCGTATCTACCGAATTTGGATTTGCCACCATTTGCGCAATATAATATTTTGCATAGTAAGCGACCATGGTATTGTGACAGCTTGTAAAAAGAATCAGGGAGATTCCTGCGATTGCCAAACAGATCCACTGCTTGTTTGTCACGATGTCCTTAATGTCTTGCATCAAGTTGTTGTTCTCCTCTTTGACTGGTGATACGCGTTCTCTTGTGAAATAAAAACATGAGAACAAGAGTATGGCTGCGATGATGGCATAAATAAACACTACATATGTAAATCCAGTTGAGGCGGACACTCCAAAATGATCTTTACACATGCCGGCAAACTTAAATACCATTGAATAGCTTACTAAGTTGCCTATTTGAGCTCCTACATTTCTGTAGGCTGATACCTCATCTCGCACTTTGGGGTCATCTGAAATTACACCTAAAAGAGCTCCATAAGGGACATTAACTACAGAATACATGATTCTGAAAAGCAGATATGTGACATATGCATAGATAATTTTGTAAGTATCTGCAAAATCAGGTGAATAAAAGGTGAAAAAACCGATGACTACGAATGGTACAAATCCATAAAGGATCCATGGACGGAATTTTCCCCATTTGCTGTTGGATCGGTCTGCCGCTGCTCCGATGAACACGTCAAAAATCAAATCAATGTACGACACTATCATCATCATTGTACCGGCCGCCGCAGCGGAGATGCCAAAATAGTCGGTGTAAAACATTGCTGCGACAACAGAAATTCCCCAGAATAGGTTGCAAGCCAAATCTCCTGCTCCGTATGCGCACTTTTCAAGTACGGATACTTTGTGATTGTTACGATCAATTACTTCCATAAAATGTGTTTTTGTTTTTATATCTTACATACAATAATTGCCTTTCTTATATGGGACATGGAGAGAACATTCATGTCGTTAATATTCACTTGACATATTGATCATACAATCCCTAAACATTCCTAAATTATAATTAAGTCTATTGGTAAGGACTGATATACAATTTGCTAAGCAACAACATTGTCGATGAAATTCTCTTGTCTGCAAATGTACTTAAAAACAATATGATAATCCTAAAAGTTTTAAAAAAATGATTTTATGGTATAAAAAAGGAGACGCGATTTTCTCGCGTCTCCAAATTATATCTATAAAGTAGTTAGATTATTGTGCAACAATATCAGAACCACCGTTTGCCTTCATTTGAGCAAGTTTCTCAGAATTTGCTTTAACCTTATCCTCATCGATTGTATAGAAGCACAATGCAATGATACCGATCACACCTCCTACTACTGGAGCAAGAGTATAGATAGTCTTGATAGAGTCGATTGTGTCAGCTGAAAGCTGTGTGTTTGCGACAAAACCGACAGCAGCCAAACAATAGATTGGAAGTGAGTTAGCAACTGCCTGGCCAAGTTTCTGAGCCATTGTGGCAGAAGAGTA
>CAMJFV010000042.1 GCA_946405045.1 uncultured Bacteroidales bacterium
ACAGGGTGTCTACATCTTTGCTAGCGGAACAAAACAAACTGGTGTTTTCGAAAATTCATACATGATTGAGGAGATTTCAATCGAGCGTGTGAAGAAACAGTAAGAAAACAATTTAGTTTATAATAATCTCACCTTGCGGGTTTGTAAAGATTCTTTACAAACCCTTTTTTTTCCTGTCCGTTGTGGTAATGACTCAACAGACAAAAAAATGAGACGCAACAGTGTCGCGTCTCTACTGGAGATATATTTCGTTTTGTTTCTATAAACATTCTGGACATGTTACAAAATGAGGATCGATGATGATTCTCCAGATTTTAGAGTTTGGTTTTAAACCAGAACCATCTTCTTTCCTGCATCCATTAAAACCGCTCTCTCTATATTCAGCGTCGTCTGCCTCCTTGTCTGGAGCAAAGTCTGTGACATCTTCTTCTTTAAAGATAAACCTTATCATTGGGTATTGGGTTGCTCTAACCTGGACTCTTTCATCACTCTCTATCCAACCAATGTGCAGAAGCAAATCTCCGTATGCCTCTTTTAGTTCTTCGAATGTAGAGCCGACGCCAATGCCTTCTTTCGTCTTGAATAGTTCAGAACGTATAACGATAGCGTTAATAGAGTCTTTATAATACCAAGAGTCTGAGTTCTCACACTGGATATGGTAGAGGTTCGTATCCTTTTTAAGTTCTTCGTCTGAAGGATCGCTGTCTCCGTTAGGCCTGTAATATTTGTTCTCAAATGCAATTATCGCATTCTCGTCGGGATATGGCATCATACAACCCTCTATCTTCTCGCCAACGCTATCGTAGTTTTTGTCTAAGAAACTACCGGCCACCGTTGCTGCGTCTACCATATTGATTCCGCCTACATGGTAGCCTAGCTGGTAGTATTTGTTGTTGATCTCTGATACTATACCGTTTATTCTGAAATACCCTGCGGAATTATTGGTTATTAGATATTGGCTTCTCTGGAATTCTTCTTTTATGAACTTGTCCGCTAAAGCATTTAACTCTTCCTTCTCTGATTCCTCTATATCTTTCCCATAATAGAATAGTTTTGTGAGAAAATCAAAATCAGCGACATCACTATCTGATGTTTCATTATTCCCATCTTCATATGTTTCCTCGTATTCAGTGTAGGAATCATAATCGTTGTCTTGGGAAAATCCTGAGGTGTATTTCAAATGCTCTTCTGTTTGCCCGTTTTCTGGTGCCTGTGTTTGGTTTGACGAATTGCAAGCCACAAGAAAAAGTCCCGTTAATGGCAACAGTTGGAGAAGTTTTTTTTTCATAATTATGAGTGATTATGGTTATTCAGATAGATTTTGGTCGCAATTATTACGCATTTAATCTCTTCATCACTTCATTCACCACAACATTAGTAATCATGAAACCGAATATTCCGGTGATGTGGATGAGAGATCCGTTCACCTGTTTCGCTGAAGATTTGTCCTCCTCTGTCAGGTATTCGTCTCGACGGTATGGGATTTCAGGTGAGTAGATGCATTTGAATTTATGCTTAGGCATTGTCTTGAATTTCTTGAATCTTTTGCGGATAGCAGCAGCCAACGGACATCCCATCACCTTCCAGAATTCCGCTATTGATATTTGTGTGGCGTCTATTTTCGACGCTGCTCCCATCGATGATACGAATATCTTGTCATCATACGATGAAGCTTCCAAAATCAACGCTGCTTTGTTTGTCAGACTATCTATCGCGTCAATGATGATATCATAATCGGCAAGATGGAAATCGGCTTGGTCTGCCTGTGTATAAGCTTTGTCTATGACTGTCACATTGGCATCTTTGTTGA
Organism: uncultured Bacteroidales bacterium; assembly: GCA_946405045.1. Taxonomy (GTDB): domain Bacteria; phylum Bacteroidota; class Bacteroidia; order Bacteroidales; family Paludibacteraceae; genus UBA1723. The sequence continues at coordinate 1,811 of CAMJFV010000042.1, forward strand.
TCGACAATAGACGCTCTTTAACTACCTCCGTCTTCTTCTTTCCTATTGTTGTAGTAAGAGCCGGCATCTGGCGGTTGATGTTGGTCGCGTTCACTGTGTCGCAATCTACAATTGTCATATTGGTGAACCCTGTACGGAACAGACTCTCTGCGCACCAGCTTCCAACGCCTCCAAGCCCTAACACAATAACTTTCAGTTCGCCTGCTTTTCTCACGAAATCCTCACCCAACACAAGGTTGACGCGGTGAAATATGTCGTTGTTGATATCGTTTGCCATATTGTGATTCTGTTGTTTTATTCCTCAGAAAGCTGAACAATGATATTGCGGTATTCGTTGAATATCTTAGCTTTCGACACGAATCCTACGTAAGCGTTGTTCTCAACCACAGGAAGATTCCATGCATGAGTGTCTTCGAATTTCTTCATCACGGATTCCATGGAATCGTGTATTGAAAGGATTGCTGGAGGAGCGGTCATAAGGTCGCTCACCTGGAATTTTGTATATAGTTCAGGACGGAACATTACGTTGCGGATCTCATCAAGAGTGATGATTCCGATTAGCTGTCCTTTTTTATTTAAGACGGGATAGATGTTTCGCTTTGTGCGTGAAATCACTTTCACCAACTCTTCCAGATACATTTCAGGACGCAATTTCTGCAAATCCTGTTCTATCACGTCGTCCATTTTTAAGAGAGTAAGAACAGTCTTGTCTTTATGGTGTGTAAGAAGTTCTCCTTTTAGGGCAAGACGTTGCGCATACAGACTGTGTGGCTCAAATGCGATGATGGTCATGTATGCCACGGTCGCCGTAATCATCAGGCTCACGAAGAGTCCGTATCCTCCCGTCAACTCGGCGATAAGGAATGTGCCTGTAAGAGGAGCGTGCATTACTCCGGCCATCACGCCAGCCATTCCTGCCAAAGCGAAATTCTTCTCGGGTATACGAACCCATTGTGTATAGTTTAGCAGCATTGCCATCAGATAACCTGTGATACAGCCTACGAATAGACTTGGAGCGAAGATTCCTCCTGTTCCTCCAGCACAGTTTGTGGCTGCTGAGGCGAAGATCTTGAGCATCACAAGTAGTCCTAGGAAAAGGAAAAGCATCCAGAAATGGTCTCTGAACTGATAGAATGCGCTGTTTTCAGTCACTCTCACTGCGTCGTTGTCGAGTAGGGCGGTGATAGTGGTATATCCTTCACCGTAAAGAGGAGGAAGCAAGAAAATCAACACACTCAGCATTATTCCTCCGATTATCATTTTATGTGTAGGCGATTTCACAGATCCGAAACTTGCTTCCAGTTTTGTCATTCCGCGTGTGAAATATAAAGAGACGAATCCACATAACACTCCAAGCACGATATAAAATGGAGTTCTTGTCGGAGTGAATGGGTCGTTGATGGTGAAACCGAACATGAAATCAGAGCCAGATAGGAAATATGTCACCACACTTGCTGTGATTGATGAAATAAGCAAAGGAATGATGGTTGACATTGTAAGGTCGAGTAGCAAAACTTCCAATGTGAACAGTACTCCTGTGATCGGAGCCTTAAAGATACCTGCCACTGCCGCAGAAGCTCCGCAGCCAACAAGAAGCATCAGTGTCTTTCTGTCCATCTTAAACACCTTGCCAAGGTTGGATCCGATGGCAGAACCCGTAAGTACGATTGGGGCCTCGGCTCCGACTGATCCACCGAATCCGATGGTCAGTGAACTGGCAACCAGAGACGACCACATGTTGTGGGCTTTGATTACAGCTTTTCTTTGTGAGATGGCATACAGGATTTTGGTCACTCCGTGGCTGATGTCATCCTTCACTATATAACGGACAAATGTGCTAGCCAGAAAAATTCCAACGATTGGCATTACGAAGAAAAGGTAGTTGACATCGCTTGCCTCCACTGCATTCTTTGCCACTTCATGTAGATATTCAATGATGCTTTTCAATACATGGGCGGCCAAGGCACAAAACAATCCGACGAAAATACTTAATATCATTGTGAAGTATCTCGCTGAAATAGCATGCTCTCTCCAAACCAAAAATTGTTGAAACCTATGTTGTAAATTATGCATTTCTGTAGTTTTATTTTCTTCCTTCGGTTTTTCTAAAAACGACGGATTTTGAGAACAACAAATTTACAACTATTTTTCCAATCAGTCTCCCGGTTTCTCCCTTTTTTTATGTTTAAAGAGTTTTTTTGTGCTGATATGATATTCTTTTCCCATCTTTTTTTATAATTTTACAGAATATAAAGGTTAATTGCGGTAGAATGTCGATTCCGTTCGTCTACATTCTTATGTATATAAAGATAGTGATATGGCAGCAAATTGGGTGTATACTTCTCTTACCGAAGAGCAAAATAAACAGAGGGATCTGATGTCGGAGGAACTGGGCATCAGTTCGATCCTTTGTCAACTTCTTGTGCGTCGTGGCATCACGACGGTAGAGGCTGCCAAAAAGTTCTTTCGTCCTCGTATAGAAGACCTTCACGATCCGTTCCTTATGAATGATATGGATAAGGCAGTGGATCGTTTGAATCAGGCGATGGGTAAGAAAGAGCGTATCCTAATATATGGAGATTATGATGTAGACGGAATTACTGCCGTCGCCCTTGTCTACAAATACTTGAAATTCAACTATTCGTATGTGGATTTTTATATTCCAGACAGATATGTAGAGGGAAGTGGAATCTCATACTTAGGTATTGACTACGCCGCAGAGACTAATGTGAAACTGATCATTGCCCTCGACTGTGGAATCAAGGCTGTAGACAAAGTGAACTATGCTAAGGAGAAGGGTATTGACTTTATCATCTGCGACCATCATACGCCAGATGACAACCTGCCTGACGCTATCGCGGTGCTCGACCCTAAACGCTCGGATTCAACATATCCGGATTCCAACCTGTCTGCATGTGGTGTAGGTTTCAAACTGATGCAGGCTTTTGCGTTGAACAATGGTATTTCACCAGATACTCTGACTGATCTGTTTGATCTTACGGCTGTAAGTATCGCATCTGATATTGTGCCGATCATTGGAGAAAACAGAATCTTAGCTTATTATGGATTGAAACAGTTGAATTCCAATCCGAGTCTTGGATTGAAATGTATCATCGACGTATGCGGCTTGACTGGCAAGGAGATTACGATATCCGATATCGTATTTAAGATAGGCCCACGTTTGAATGCATCTGGAAGAATTAAGACGGCTTCTGAAGCTGTGGAACTTTTGATATCCAAAGAGTTGACTTTCGCGCGTGAGAAGAGCGACTGCATTGATAAATACAACCAGCAGAGAAAAGATCTAGACAAGAGCGTGACAGATGAGGCTATCGCCCAACTTGAGGATAAGAAAGAGGAACTTGACAGCAGCAACTCGATTGTTATTTATAATCCAAATTGGAATCAGGGAGTTATCGGTATTGTTGCATCACGTTTGACAGAGCTACATTATAAACCAACAATTGTGTTGACTTATTCGCAGGAAAATAATCTTGCGACTGGTTCAGGACGTTCAGTGTCTGGTTTCGACTTATATAAGGCAATTGAAAACTGCAGTGATCTGCTTGAAAATTTTGGAGGTCACATGTATGCTGTCGGATTGCGTATGAAGCCTGAGAATGTACCGGAGTTCCGTAGAAGAATGGAGCAATATGTCACTGAAAACATCACTACTGAACAGCAGAAACCTCAGCAGTATATAGATGCGTTTATAGATTTTAAGGAGATAACGCCTAAGTTTGTGCGTCTGCTAAAACAGTTCAGTCCGTTTGGTCCAGAGAATATGAAACCAGTCTTTGCAACTCGTAAAGTGTTGGATTATGGAACAAGCCGTGTGGTCGGTAAGGAAAAGGAGCATTTGAAACTTGAGTTGGTGGACTCTCAGAGTGAGTGCATCATGAACGGTATTGCATTCGGATTGTCGGAGTATAACGATTATATCAAGGCTTTCAATCCAGTTGATATTTGCTACACAATAGAAGAAAACAATTTCAATGGTAGCTCAAATACACAGTTGATGATCAAGGACATACGTCCGCTTTCGCAAAATAACAAGTAGTAAGGAGATGGTTCACAAACGTCTCCTTTTTTAGAAGAAATTTATTTATATACTGATATATACTGAAGATGGCATTATTGAACGAAGATTATTTGAAGCTTCCTGAGAACTATCTTTTCACGGAGATTCATCGTAAAGTAAACATTTTCAAAATAACTCGTCCTGGCTCAAAAGTGATCCATCTTGACGCAGGTGATTCCAACCACATCCTTCAAGGGGAGTACGTTGATACGTTTCACAAAAATTTGGAGATGATGGCTTCGTCTCATGCGACAAAATCAACAGATATTCCGGAGCGATTGAAAGCTTTGGAGACGCGAATCCTTAAGACTGATTATGAGAGTCTTGGAGTAAAGCTTTCTGTTGATGATATATTTATCAATGACGATCCGCGTAATGCTGCTGCAGATGTGTTGGATTTATTGAGCAGGGATAATATAATAGGAGTGTTTGACCCGTCGTATCCGGCATTCATTTACAATACGGTGATGAGTGGACGTGCGGGAATGAAGATGGATGATGGCAGATGGAGCAATCTCGTCTACTTGCCATGCAATGCAGAGAATAATTTTGTTCCGTCAATTCCTAAGGAGCGTTTGGATGTCGTCTATTTAAGTTTGCCAAACAATCCTACAGGCACAACCCTTAATACAGATGAATTGAAAAAATGGGTCAAGTATGCCAACGACACCCACACACTTATTATATATGACGCGTCGCATTCACATTATGTGAGACAAAAAAAGGTGCCGCATTCGATATATGAGATAAAAGGAGCTCAGAAAGTTGCGATTGAATTGAGAAGTTTTTCAAAGACGACGGGATATACCGGCACCAATTTCGGATTCACTATTATACCGAGTGATGTGGTCGCATATACGGAGATGGGAAAGTCAATGTCACTAAATCAATTGTGCCGACGTCGACAGACATCAAAATTCTCAGGAATCCCGTATTTGGGATTGTGTGCGGCGGAAGCGTTATATACGTCAGAAGGACAGAAACAGATGCGTCAGATCGCGGATTATTACATGGCGAATGCTTTGATGATCAAGGAAAAGTTGCAATCAATCGGGTTGGCGGTGGCAGGAGGAGACAACTCGCCATATTTATGGGTTAAGACTCCGGATGGTGTGACTTCATGGAGATTCTTCGAACAGATGCTCTATGAGAAATCGATAGTCTGTACGCCAGGTGTGGGATTCTGTCCTGGTGGTGAAGGCTATGTGAGATTCTCTGGCTTCTCTGAGAAATCTGATGTGGAGGAAGCCATGTCAAGACTTTAGGACAAAAATTACAAAAAATTTAGGATATAACTACCAAACGAAATTAAATTTACCTAAAAGTGAGTAAACTTTACAAAGAGGTGTGGGTCTCTGAACATGCTCCCCACAATACCTCGAAATTAACTGAAGAAGAGTGTGTCGCCCTTTTTAAGCAAGGCGGATGGGCGATACGAGAAACTTATGATTTTGATACTCCGACAGAAACAAATTTCTATGCGGTTATCAAAGATCAGTTCGGAGACTTGGAAGAGTTGTCGAAGAAAGTAAGAACGAAGGTGAGAAAGGCATTGAAAACTTACGAAATCCGTAAGGCAACGTTGGATGAGCTACTACGTTATGGAGCGGACATCTATTATAATGCGTTCGCTAAATATAAAGTCAAGAGTACACCTTCTTCGAGAGAGTCGTTGGAAGCCCGGTTTCGCATGGTGGCAGAAAACGACGATTACGAAGCCTGGATAATGTTCCGTATAGAGGACAATGCTCCTGTTGCTTGGTCTATCACACATGTTTTTGAGAATATGTGTGAGTATGAGACAGTGAAAATAGATGCCGCATTCTTGGATAGCACGTATCCATCATATGGTCTGTTTTTCACTATGAATCAACATTATTTGGTTGAACGTAATTTGTCTTATGTGAATGCAGGATGGAGAAGTGTAACGCAACATTCGAATGTTCAGTCTTTTTTGATTGAACAGTTAAATTTCAGAAAGGCATATTGCAAAATGAGTATGCGATACAAGTTCCCTTTGAATGTGGCAGTTTCTTTGCTGTTCCCTTTTAGGAAAATCTTGCCAAACTCTAAACTGAAGACAATATTGTTGCAGGAAGCGTTTTCTCGTGGGCTTGAATGTTGATTGACAAATATTGCAAATGTATACAATTTTCTGGCCATGTTTCATTTATAGTGCATTGTCTTAGAATGGATATCTGTAACTATTATAGGAAACAAAGACATGTTAACATTATTTAAGAAAACAGAAAGTTTGAAATTTCTTTTGACATTTGCTTTTTAATATTTAATGTATAATTTTGCATAAAATTAAGAAAATTTTGGAAATTTATGTGCGGAATAGTTGGTTATATCGGAACTAAAGACGCTTACCCTATTTTGATAAAAGGGTTGCATCGTCTTGAGTATAGAGGGTATGATAGTGCCGGAGTCGCTATGATAGATGACAAGGGAGGATTAAACGTTTACAAATCGAAAGGTAAGGTTTCAGATTTGGAAGCTTACGCTAGAGATAAGGATTTAAGCGGAAAAATTGGTATTGCACATACTCGTTGGGCAACACATGGAGAACCAAACGACTGTAATGCACACCCTCACTATTCGCAGAGTGAGAATTTGGCACTAATCCATAACGGTATTATTGAGAACTACGCTATTATCAAGGAATCGTTGATTTCTAAGGGTTATACTTTTAGAAGTACCACAGATACAGAGGTCCTTGTACAGCTTATCGAATTTGTCAAGAATGAGAATAATTGTGACCTTTGCACTGCAGTGCAGTTAGCTTTGAGCCAGGTGGTTGGAGCCTATGCGATCGCTGTTATAGAGAAGGGTCATCCAGAGACAATCATCGCAGCAAGAAAGAGTAGTCCTCTTGTTGTTGGTATCGGAAATGACGAGTATTTCTTGGCTTCTGATGCTACTCCAATCATCGAGTATACAAACAAGGTGGTTTACTTGGCTGATGAGGAAATCGCTATTCTAACAAAGGGTAAGGCAATCAAAGTACTTACTATTGCTAATGTAGAGAAGACTCCCAAAATACAGGAACTTGAGTTGAACTTGTCTGAGTTGGAGAAGGGAGACTATGAGCACTACATGCTTAAGGAGATTTTCGAGCAGACTCGTACTGTGATGGAGGCAACAAGCGGTCGTATCAATGTTGATATGGATAATATCGCACTTTGTGGCTTCATTGATAATAAGGAACGTTTCTTGAAGGCAAGCCGTATCATTATCACAGCATGTGGTACAAGTTGGCATGCTGCTTTGATTGGTAAGTATGCGATCGAGGAGTTCGCTAAAATCCCTGTAGAGGTAGAATACTCTTCAGAGTTCAGATATCGTAAGCCTGTAATCAACGCAAGTGATGTCGTTATTGCAATCTCTCAGTCTGGTGAGACTGCTGATACATTGGCTGCTCTTGAGTTGGCAAAAGAAAACGGTGCTTTTCTATTCGGTATCTGTAACGTTGTAGGAAGTAGTATCGCAAGAATGACAGGTGCAGGTTGCTACACTCACGTAGGTCCTGAGATCGGAGTTGCATCTACTAAGGCGTTTACTGCTCAGGTTCAGATTTTGATTATGTTGGCATTGTCTCTTGCAAAAGAGAAAAACACAATAGATAATGGATTCTACCGCCATGTTTTGGAGGAGATGTTCACATTGCCAAAGAAGATTGAGTCTATTTTGGCTCAGAATGATAAGATCAAGGATTTCTCAAGAATCTTTACTTATGCTTCTAACTTCATCTATCTTGGCCGTGGTTACAACTTCCCTGTAGCGTTGGAGGGTGCTTTGAAATTGAAAGAGATTTCTTATATCCATGCTGAGGGTTACCCAGCAGCGGAGATGAAGCACGGTCCTATCGCATTGATCAATGCAGAGATGCCAGTGGTTGTTATTGCAACTAATTCTCCTACGTATGAGAAGGTTGTCAGCAACATCCAGGAAATCAAGTCTCGTAAAGGTAAGGTTATCGCAATTGTGACTGAGGGTGACGAGGTCGCAAGTAAGATCGCTGACTACTCAATTGTGATTCCTGATACAGTGGAGTGCTTGGTTCCAATCTTGGCTACAATTCCATTGCAGCTATTGTCTTACCACATCGCTGTGGCTAAGGGTTGTGATGTGGATCAGCCACGTAACCTAGCTAAGAGTGTTACTGTAGAGTAATCAAGATAATTTTATACTATATGTAAAGAGGGGCAAACGTGAGTTCGCCCCTTTTTTGTTTGTTTCTGAGTCTTTACAACGAAAAAATTCGCATTTTTCATTGTGTTTCGTATCTTTGCATAAACGTCAAAAATGAATATCGTTAGTTATATGAGTGCACTAAAACTATTTTTAACGTCGTCGGTCGCATTATTGATTTCTCATAGTTTATATGCAACTGTTACAAATGCCCAATTGGAATCTCAACCAGATTTCTTTAGCTCGAACTATATTTCTTACGACGCTAGCGTAAAAGGTATTAATAAATTACAGACGGGAGCTTACGACTTCCCGAAACTTTCTGACATACCTGAAGGTTACACTCCTTTTTATATCAGCCATTATGGTCGTCATGGCTCTCGTTATCATTACAGTCAGGATGATTACAACTATATAGCCGGCTTGTTTGAGAAAGCTGCTGCAGAGTCTGGACTTACTCCATTCGGACAACAATTGTATGTGGAGATGAAGCAGATACGTGAAGATGCTGATAAGCGTGCTGGTGACCTTACTCCTCTTGGCCGCGAACAACACCGTGGCATAGCAAGACGAATGGTGAAAAATTTCCCTACCGTCTTCTCAGGTGAAAATAAGAAAATCGACGCTAAAAGTACAATGGTTGTACGTTGTGCTTTGAGTATGACTGCTTTTTGCCAGGAACTGAGTAAGATGTGTCCGAACCTTTACATCGATAATGATGCGAGTGAGAAATACCAGGTGTATATGTGTCATGGTAAGGTGGTCGGTGATTTCTCTGGAGGCAACAGTAATCCAGAATTGGCTGCTTTTTATGAGAAACGAGATGCGGGTAATGGTGTTATCGACAAAATATTCTCGAATAAGAATGTCGTAAAGAAGTATGTCAATAGAGACAAGTTTGTCAAGACTCTTTATTATATGCTTATTTCTCTACAGGGTGTGGATGTTGATAATCTTGATGAACGCAATTGCTCTTTAACTAAAGTCTTTACTACCAGTGAGTTGGAGTCTCAGTGGCAAGCTCAGAATCTATATTGGTATAAGGATTATGCCAACTGTCCGTTAAACGGAGGTGTTGGAGTTAAGTCTGCGAAATTCTTGGTGGAGCAAATCCGAAAAGAGGCAGACGCTGCAATTGCCGGCAACGGTGTGGCTGCTAATTTGCGTTTTGGCCACGACACTGGTTTGCTGCCGCTTGTTGCCCTTCTCAACCTTGATGGAATCGGAGAACCTCATGCCGATCTGGATCTGCTTCACAATTATTGGCAGGATTTTTCAGTGATTCCTATGGCTGGAAACTTGCAGATTGTCTTCTGCCGTAAAGATAATCCTA
>CAMJFV010000043.1 GCA_946405045.1 uncultured Bacteroidales bacterium
ATCTTGTGTTGATAATGCTAGAAAATTAGAGAACTTGAAAAAAATTGATTTGTCATTTGTTAGTGATGGCAGTAATATTATAAATTATATTATATCAGGAGAAGTCCTTGATAGGGTTAATTATGTAACTAGTGGACTAACGTATGAATATGGATCATATGTTTATATTGATTGGGAAAAAAATAAATGGAGTTGGGAAAAACACTCAATTAATAATTTCTTAAATTTTCCAGAGTGCTATCCAAAAGATAAGACAAAAACAAAATGAAAATGGCAGAAGTTAAAACACGTGTGATTTTAATGCTAGTAATAGCGATATTTGTTCTGTGTCACAATCCTGTGTGTTTGCTGGAACTTAATAAAAAAGTTACAGATATGGGATTTTTGCCTTTAATAAAAATGACATATCCTATAGTTTTCAGTGGAACTAAAGCTGATAGATTGGCTTATGCCATAGATGCGGAGGATACTGCTACCATATCAAAAATAGTGAGAAAAGAAAAAGATGTTCTTGAAGTTTTGGATAATTATTTTCAAAATACCGTGTTTGTTCAAGCAACTATGAACGATAAATATTCATCTGTTTGTAAATTAATTGAACTTGGTGCTGATCCTTCTTTTTTAGGGAATGGAAGATATAGCCCATTATGGATAGCTATAAATGATAACAATAAAAAATATTGTAAATTGTTTTTTTTAAAAGCTAAAATGGAATATAAAGATGGAATGTTAGATGCTTTTCCTGATGCCATAGCAATGGAAAATATGTTGGCGGTTAATTATTTTTGTGAAAGAAACATACATAAATTAGATACGACGGGCTACTTATTGTTTCGAGCTGTAAAATATGGACATTATGGATGTGCAATAAGGTTATTGGAAGCAGAATCTTTGTATGATGATTCAATTGAATTTAAGGGTGATTATAGTAGAAATCCTCCTAAAACGTTGACTGAATATTTGCAAGAAGATACGTTCTCAAACAACGACAAACAACTAAAGAAGCATCAGTTTATCTCTATGTTGGAGGAGCGAGGATTGTATAAAAAAGAAGAGAAAAAAGAGGAGGAAGAGAAAGAAGAATGATGATTAAAGGTTGATGATTAATGATTAGCAGGTTCGTAGAACCTGTATTGACGAAGTCAAGGCCATATTTGATTTCTTGGCGATTCCAACGAAGCAGGTGTCGGAATCGGGAAATGACCACAAAATCCCTTAATGAGGGATGAATATATGCGTATGTGTCCCTCATTGAGGTAAAATATGTATATTTGCACTGTGTTAAAGAAAAAAGAGTATGATAGATTTGGAATTATATACATATATGGATTTGATGCTTAAGCAGACCCCGCTTGAGCATAAACGCTATATGTATTCGGAAGTGTTGTGGAATGCAAGAATGGTGGGTATCGTCGGCCCTCGTGGAGTCGGTAAATCTACTATGATGCTGCAATACATATCTGAAAACAAGAATCTGGAAAACATGCTCTATGTGTCGGTGGACAGTCTTTATTTTTCTTCTCATTCTTTGCTCGAATTGGCTGATGATTTTGCTAAAGAGGGAGGAACGCATCTCTTTATTGATGAGGTTCACAAATACAAAGGATGGAGCAAGGAACTAAAACAAATTTATGATGTCCATTCTGATATGAAGGTCACTTTCACGGGATCTTCTGTGTTGGATATACAAAAGGGAGAGTCTGATTTGAGTCGAAGGGTTCTGATGTATGAGATGCAAGGTTTGTCTTTCAGAGAGTATCTGCTCCTTTTCCATCAAATAGAATCGGAAGTCTATTCGTTGGAACAGATTCTTAATCATGAAGTGTCTGTTCCTATGCTGAAACATCCTCTACCTTTATTTAGAGACTACTTGGCTTCTGGATATTATCCGTTTGCTATGGATTATGGCTTTTGGCAAAGAATGGAGCAGGTTGTGGCTCAGACAATAGAGTCTGATATTGCACAATGTGCTGATCTGAAAGCCTCTACTGCTCGCAAACTAAAACAGATGCTGTGTGTGATTTCAACTTTGGCTCCATACAAACCCAATGCAGATAATTTGGCAAGGGAGTTGAGTGTGAGTAAAAATAATGTTCCTGATTATCTTGTCTATTTGGAACGGGCTGGTATGATTGGAATGTTGAGGAATGATACTGTAGGAATGCGTGCACTTGGAAAAATAGAAAAGGTTTATATCGACAACCCTTCTCTTATGACTGTCTTGGCTGGAGGACATCCGGATGTTGGCAACATCAGAGAAACGTTCTTCTATAATCAAATGAGGGTAAAAAACAAATTGTTTGCATCTCGACAGTCTGATTTTGAAATTGAAAAATATACATTCGAAATCGGAGGAAAGAAAAAAGGTCAAAAACAAATAGACAATTTGCCTTGTGGTTATATAGTGAAAGATGATATTGAAATCGGACATGGTAATATTGTTCCTTTGTGGATGTTTGGCTTTAATTATTGATGATAAATGATTTCATCCCGTCGCCATCAACCATTTTGGGTAGTCGGCTGTCGTTGCAAGCGATAAAGTGGATACGACCATTGGGTGAGGAGTTCAGCGTGTGTCGTCAGGCTCGTAGAACCTGTATTGACGAAGTGACGCCATATTTGATTTCTTGGCGATTCCTGCGAAGCAGGTGTCGGGGGTCGGGAAATGATTGATGATTAATGATTAATGATTGATGATTGATGGACGAAAAAATAGTGATATATGAGACGTCGGATGGAGAGACAACCATCGATGTGAAGTTGGAAGGTGAGATGGTGTGGCTTTCCGCCAATCAGGTGGCTTTGCTATTTGATAGGGATGCCAAGACTGTTAGAAAACATATTAATAATGTGTTTTCGGAAGGAGAATTGGATTTTAATAGCAACACGCAAAAAATGCGTGTTCCTCTTTCTGATAAACCTGTCCCATTTTATTCTTTGGATGTCATAATTTCAGTCGGCTATAGAGTGAAAAGCAAACGTGGCACCCAATTTCGTATTTGGGCTAATAAAGTCTTGAAGGATTACCTTGTTAAAGGCTACGCCATCAATAATAGGGTGGCGGTACAAAAATACGAGGATTTGAGTCAACTTGTTTCTGTATTGAGTCGCACCGTCAGACAACGGGATTGTTTGACTGGAGATGAGGCAAAAGCTCTTATTGATGTCGTCGCTGACTATAACTATGCTCTCGATACTCTTGATAAATATGATTATCAAAAGTTGATAGTAGAGCAAACTACAAATGAGGAACGTTTTCATGCGACTTACGAAAATGCTATGGATGCCATAGCTTGTATGAAAAACAAATTTGGAGGCAGTTCGCTGTTCGGTAATGAGAAAGATGATTCTTTCAAAAGTTCTATCGGACAAATCTACCAGACGTTTGGAGGAGTAGATCTCTATCCGTCTGTGGAAGAAAAGGCGGCTATGTTGCTATATCTTGTCACAAAAAACCATTCGTTTAGCGATGGCAACAAACGAATCGCTGCTGCGTTGTTCCTTTGGTTTATGAACAACAATGGCATCTTGTATGATGATAATGGTGGCAAACGTATAGCGGACAACACGTTGGTGGCTTTGACTTTGATGATAGCGGAAAGCCGCACCGATGAAAAGGATATTATGGTGAAAGTGGTTGTCAACTTGATAAATAAAGACAATTAAATATAAGAATTTATACTTTGAATAAAAGAAAATGATACGAAAAAAACTCTATGTCCTGCTGGGCATCCTTTTATTCGCTGTGGTGGCGGCTCACGCTGACATCACAACCACTTCTCAGAATCTGGATGAGTTCAGTTTCAAGAAGGGGTTCAAGGCTAATGGAGGTTTGTCGCTGTCCAACGACTTCTATGCCGGTAGCGATAGCCTGGTGAAGCGTGATCCGTATGCTTTCTACCTCAATGGTAATCTCAACGTTAACCTTTGGGGTATTGCTATGCCTTTCTCTTTCTCGTTGAGTAACACGCAGAGAAGCTACACTCAGCCGTTCAACCGTTTCAAACTGGACCCTCGCTATAAGTGGGTGCATCTCTTGGTCGGCACTAATGTGATGTCTCTTGGCAAGTATACTCTTTCCGATCACGATTTCAATGGCGTGGGTGTGGAGCTGACTCCTGGCAATTGGGAGATCTCCGGTATGTATGGCCGTTTGAACAAGGCTGTGGAGTATGATCCTGTCAAGGATAATGTCGGCTATGTCTGCTATAAGCGTATGGGCTACGCCGGAAAAGTGGCGTATCACGGTAAGACAGGATCGTATGAGGTGACTTTCTTCCATGGTGAGGACAAGGAGAATTCGTTGACGGGATACATCCCTGAGGAGTGTTTCATGGCTCCTAGGAAAAACACGGCTGTCTCCGCTGCGGTGACTCAGACGTTCTTGAAATATTTCAATGTCCATGTGGAGTATGCTCTTTCCGTCTACAATATGAATCTTCTGAATGATCAGTTGGACACTGTGGTGACAACTACTTTTATCGACAAGATATTCCATAGGAAACAGTCGGAGAAGATGACGGATGCGTTCAACGCCTCTCTTGGTTATCAGGGTAAGGTGTTCGGATTGTCTTTGCAATATGAACGTATCGCTCCATATTATTCGTCGTTGGGCGGATACTATTTCAACGAGGATGAGCAGAACATTACCGTCGCTCCTAATCTGAAACTTTTTGACGGTAAACTATTCATGTCTGGAAATTTCGGCCTCCAGTATAATAATCTGGATAATGATCGTTCCACAGATACACGCCACGTCGTCTACTCTGCGAATATCGGATACAATTCGGGAAAAGTGTGGAACACGAATCTGAATTTCTCCAACTTCAACACATACACGAAGGTGAAGCCGATCTCTTATCCATACTACACCAACGCTTTGGATTCATTGAACTATTATCAGGTGTCACGTTGCATCTCTATGACCAACGCATTCAATATCGGTGGGGAGAAGAAGGTGAAGGAGATGATTTCCCTGACGACGTCATACCAGTGCGCCAATATGCTGACTGAGGATAAACTGACTTCCTATTCCGATTTCTACAACGGATCGCTGAATTTCTCTCAGCAGTTTGAGGAAATAGCATTGGGCTGGTCCGCATATTTCAATGCCAATTATTGCGACGCTTCGATGACCAACTCATTGTATTATGGTCCGGGAGCAGCTCTGAACAAGAGTTTCTTTGAAGGAAAACTCTCAACAAGCCTATCCGTGGCATATAATAAGAATGTGGTGAAGGATAGGGAAGACGGTGGTCTTCTAAACTCTGGTCTGAACGCGTCGTATACAATTAAACCGGAAAGCAAGAAAGCCCCTACACATTCGTTCACTTTAAGCAGTGGATTCACCAAATACTTGGCGGCGATGGTGACGGGAGATAATAAATTTGAGTCATTAAGTAATCTGACATACCGTGTCAATTTTTAGCATATTAACAGACGATGAAAAAAGCGATATTTAAATTTGATTGGTTGACCAAAGCGGCTCTTTTTTTGACGCTGCTCCTTTTCTGCAATGGACAGGCCTTTGCGGGAAGAAGCATCGTGAGCAGCTCGCAAAAGATAGCTAAGGATAATGTCAATAAGGTAAAGGATTCGGCGTTAGATTTGCTTGATGAGTTTAAGACTATCAGAGATGAACTTGCAAACGCTCCATCCGACATTATGAATGAAGGCAAGAATGCTGCCAGCCAATCGCTTGACCAGTTGAACAATACAATTAAGAGCATACAGAATCTTAATGTCGACGACCTTAAGAAGATGGATCTGAACAGCTTGAAGGGTATGATCAGCGACCTCAAAAATAATGTCACTGGAAACTCTGAAACAGCTACAAGACTCAGAAATCATTTTAATACTCTGGAGGATAAGACAGCTCGATTGATAAACAATGTCAAGAATGTAGTCAATTTCGCCTATACGATGCCTGTCGGTATGACATCCAACCGTATGAAATTTGAGATCTCTCTCGACGAGTTGGCGTATAGCAGAGATTATAAAGCCGACACTGGAGCTGTTGCATTTAATGCCCATGCCTATTGGACATTGCCTTTCTCTGTCTGTGAGCAACCGGTCACTGTTTCATTTAGGGGCGAACATGTTGTCTTGATGGGAAAAGGTGAATCGAAGATTTATCTTGAACAGGATAAAAGATATGTCAACAAAAGATATACGACATTCCCGATTTCCAAGGGCAAGATCTATTTGGATCTCGAGGATAAATCTTATGTTGATTTCGATTGTAACGGATTCAAGGAGATGTATCTGAAAGGTCGTGTCCGTTTCACAAGCAAGGTCATCTATAATGCTGAGGTGACAGGCCCTAAAAAGGATGCTAACCCTGCAAATCCTGAAACAAAGACCGATAATAATGACGGGAAAAATGTGGATGGCAAATCTGCTGATGAAAAAAGTGCGGATAGCAAAAACTCAGATGGCAAATCAGCTGATGGAAATGATGCGGATGCAGCCCCAGTTGATGCGGACGCTGAAGATGTCGATAACGACTCTTCGTTGGTAGCAAACTTTGAATTGCAGGTCTCAGATCTGAATGATATCCTTATTGTGGCAGGACTTGAATCTCCATTTAAGATTAAGGCCACTCAGGATGTTATATATCAGGCACAACAGGTTGTCATCGACTTCAGTACGTCTCGAAATGCGGATAATTTCCAGTTCCCTAAGGGTTACAAATCTCCGTTCGGACCAGGGGATGACGCTTATTGGACTGGATTCGCAATCAAGACTCTTTCAGTGGATTTGCGTCAACAGTTCCCAGAATTTCCAGTAAAGGCGGATGCTTATAATATGTTGATTGATGAGACGGGAGTGTCGGGCTGGTTCGAGGCAACTATAGATAAGAAGGATCAGAAATCACAAAACAACTCAACAATCGAAGCTAAGTTTACAGGTGTCAGCTTAGGATTGTCTGGCGGCAAGGTTTCTGGCGGTGGCTTGGCAGGAGAGGTGACAATCAAGCCGTTGAAGGATAAGAATAAAAATCCATTGGTTCTAGGCATTGACGGAAAGATGTATACGGATGCCAACGACCATTTGTGTGTGGATCTGAAGACGGAGGTGAAGAAGGATATGCAGTATGATATTCCTCTCGTCGAGACCACAACTTTGACATTGGGTCAGGGAACATATTTCCAGTATGAGCATGTCGGAGTGACAAATGAGGAGACCAATGTTACAGATTATAAGAATATCTATACTTTGGTTATGAACGGAGGCTTGGATATCGTCGGCAATAAACTGATAACTCTTGATGGCTTACGGTTCGAAGGGTTGAGAATCAGTTCTGGATCGCCTCACTTTGACGCAGGAAAGTTCTCTTTGAATGGTGTGGATGTGCCGGCATTGCACGGATTGCCATTCAGCATAAAATCGTTGAGTGGAAAATCAAGAGGAGACAAGGCGATCTTGGCTGCTGATGTCAACTTGACATTGATCGGCAAGGAGTCGCCTGATGATGAGAAACAAGGTGCTTCGGTGGATGCCAAATTCAATTTGATAGCAAATGTTGGAGCCAACGATTGGAAACTCTCTGGTTTGGAGGTGGAAAAGATCGACGTCAACATCGATTATTCATCATTCCATTTGAACGGAAAGATTAGCAGCTTTAAGGATAATGAAATCTATGGAGACGGATTTATGGGAAGCGTCAATCTGTCTATGAACATTCCTAAGATAGATGCGGGATTGACTGCTTACTTCGGAAAGACATCATATAATGATCCTAATAAAAAGACGTATAAATACTGGTATGTCTCAGGTTACTCAAGTATGCCTCCGGGAATCGTGTTGTTCCCGCCAGCTGTATATTTGAAGTCTGTGTCGTTGGCTCTGTATAGTAAGTCTAAACCTACTTTCGATGTCAGCCAGTTTAAGGTGACGGAGGTCAAGCCAGATCCTTCTACTAAGTTTGGATTCCGTGCTGGAATCGGATTCTACGGAGCACAGGATAATTTGATCGACGCTAATGCTGAGATGGGAATGGAGTTCAGCAGCTCAGGAGGTGTCAGCAACATGTTCTTGAACGGTAGAGTAGGAATCCTTGGAAAAGGTGAGGGAGGAAACTTCTCAGAGTCGTTCATGGTTGGTACTATAGAGTGTAAATACGACTTCGAGAACAATATCTTTGATCTTGATGTTGATGCCAAGACAGGAGGAAAAATAAAGAATATTATCAAAGAGGGTGCGTCAATGCAGCTCCACACAGAGCCATCGAAGTGGTATTGCCACATCGGTACCGCATCGTCACCTGTCAAGTTGACATTTATGGAGAAGATCAATGGCTCGACATATTTGATGTTCGGTCATGATATTCCTACTACATTGCCTCCATTGGATCCGAAGATCTCAGCGATGTTCAACGTTACACAGTCTACAGCAACATCTACAGACCACTCTGATATGTTCAAGGCTGGAACAGGATTCGCGTTCGGTGTGGCTCTTGCATTTGATGTCCATCTTAACAGTTTCATCTATGCTGATCTTGACTTCCTTGGTGGTATAGACGTGCTTGTTGTAAGAGGAGATTTCTGTCCGGAAGCGTCAAGCAAGTACCGTGCTAAGGGTCAGGTTTACGTCTACTTGGATGCGGCTGCAGGTATCAAGTTCAGAAAGAAGAAGTTTGAGATCGTCGAGTTCTCTGCCGCTGCCGACTTGATGGGTGAGGTGCCAAAACCAGTCTTTGTGGAAGGAAACATTGCCTTTAAGTATCGAATATTGGGTGGCTTGGTACGTGGACATGCCCATGCTAAGTATACTCACGGATCTCCATGTGATCCGGGACGTAAGGACAATGGCGTTATTTATGACGGTAGTGAGTTTAATGACTTGATTGAAGAAGAGAAAGCCACTGACAGTCAGGGCAGAGCTATCGATGTGAATAGCGAGGAATAAAGGGAAAACGTGAATGGACTGCCAGATGGCGGTCTGTTCACAAGATTCTCAAAAAATAAGTAACTTTGGACTGTTTTTATGACGTCCGCAAATGTGACAATATAGAATTATGAAATACATAAGTAGAATTATTCTCATTTTCGTGACCCTCTTTTCTTTCTTTGGAAATGGTTGGGCTGCAGATAAGGATATTGTGGTTTTGAGTTTCAACCATGGTGATTCTGTCTCGTTGAGATGGGCTCCAGGTTCAGAGGCATTGTTCAAGCGAAGTGTGAAGTCAGGTTATCTTGTGCAGCGTAAAGCGGTGGGCGAGAAAACATGGAAAAATATCTCGTCTGTGTTGAAACCAGCTTCCAACGAACGTCTCGCTATTATGGAGGCGGTCAATCCGGACGCATCGACAATTAAGGAGGTGTTATATCCGTCGGCAGAAAGAAATTCTTCTGATGTGCCAGCCGCAGCTAATCCGTATGAGCCTCGACTGGAGTCAGTCCCAGGAGAGGTGAAACTGGAGGACGCATTGCTTTACATGATGGCGTTGTTCTCATGTGATATCAACAAACAGGTGGCTGATGCGGCCGCACTCCTCTACGTCGACAAGAATGTGGATAAGACTGCCCGCTATGAATACCGTGTCATTTTCGCTGATGACGAGAAGTCAAAGAAGGTGAATGTGTCAACTGTCGTGGTTGATATGTCTAAAAAGACAGTCCTTCCTACACCTCAGGATTTTCAGGGATATTTCGATGAGAAATTTGTTCACTTTGAGTGGAGCGTGGCCAAATTCACTGGCTATTACTCTGCATATAATGTGGAGCGCAGTACGGACAGCATCCATTTTGAACCGTTGAGAAAACGTCCTTTCGTCCAGGCGTATTCTAAGGATGAGATGTCTGATCTGGCTGTCTTCCGTGACACATTCCCTACGGAAGAGGGCACTTTCTATTATCGTATGGCAGGATATTCGCCATTCGGTTTCTACGGCCCTTATTCAAAGGTGGTGAAGGGAGAACCAAAATTCAATTTTGACAAGTTGCCTTTGAAGGTAGATACTATTATCGTAGACAACAAGTCGGAGGAGATCCGTTGGTCTTTCGACAAAAAATATGAGAAGAAGATCAAAGGATTCAAGATCAGCCGAACTCCAGACTACAAGACGTTCAGCTATGAGAACAGTGAACTGATCCCTGCCAACAAACGTAGTTATAAACTGCCTACAAGATACGACCGCACACAATATTATGCTGTGATTGCTGTAGGTGTGAAGGATACTCCACAAAAAACACAGGAGAAACAGTCAAACTATAAGATGTCATTCCGCGCAGACACCATCCCTCCCGTCGCACCGACAGGATTGAAAGCTGTGATGGATTCTTCCGGTGTCGTAAATATATCATGGGATCCTAATAAAGAGCCAGACATCTTGGGTTACCAGTTGTTTATTTCAAACTCTGGCAATGAAATGGATTACTATAATGTGACGCCGACAATATACCCTCTGACAACTTATAAAGATACGCTTCCGCTGAACACATTGACAAATGTGGCTTACTATCGTGTGAATGCGATAGACAAAAACTACAACCGTTCAAAATGGTCGGAGGCAGTGAAGGTGATGAAGATTGATACAATTCCTCCTGTGCCTGTTTCCTTCAAGTTCTTGAAACAGCCTAAGTCGAAGGTTATTGTGGAGTGGGAGAATTCTCCTTCTATTGATCTTGACCGTATGGAATTGTATCGTCAGATTGATGACACCGGCAAGGTCCGTCTGATTCAGACATACGATTTGAAAAAGAAGAAAAAACCGTCTAAATATGAGGAAAAAGAGGAGTTCCCAGGTCAGTATGTCCAGTATTTCATGGTCGTTTATGACGAGGTGGGCAATGCTTCTAATTCCCATTCTGATAGAATGTTGACGAAGGGAGAACGACCAGGTTGTATCGGAAATCTAAAGGCGGTATTGGTTGTGAATGAAGATAAAAAGGAGATCAGATTGGATTGGGAGATCACTTCAAATGAGCCTATCAACAGATTTGTCGTATATCGTAAGAAAGATGACGGACAGATGCTGGATATCGCTTTGTTGAAGCCTAATCAGGTGTATTATGTCGATAAAAAGATCTCTATCGGTTCCTCTTACAAATATATTGTCAGACCGTTTTCTTCAAACCGAGTATGTCCAGCGGTATATTCAGAACCTGTATATTTTGAGGGTATCAACACCCATAAGTAAAGAGTTGAGAAGAGAGAGTTGAGAAGTAAAAAGATAAAAAAGTAAGCGTTAGCCCAATATATTCAAACGATGAAACTGAGACGTTGGTTCACCCTACTATTGCTAGCCATGCTGCCGATAATGGCGATGGCACAGAGTGGCACTGTATATCCTATAGACTTGTCGGTGATGATGAC
>CAMJFV010000044.1 GCA_946405045.1 uncultured Bacteroidales bacterium
AGGAAAAAATCGTTAAGTGTTGCCCGTTTTTTCATACATCAAAGAATTTATGTTCTCTATCTTTGCTATTGTTCAACAAAGGACATCTAACACGAAAACAAATCTAATACTAATTAATATTTGTCATGAAAAAACACATTATTACTTCATCACTGGCAGTTCTTGCCAGTTGCACAATGACCTTCGCACAATTCGGAGGTTTTGATTTCGGAGGAGGTGGAGGTGCTGGTTCTGGCTCTCTATCAAGTTACACAAACAAGCAAAACATTGATTACGTCGGCGACAATCACGTCGGTCATAAACTGGATATCTATTACCCTAACGACGGCAAGGCCACTCACAATGTCATCATCCATATCTATGGTAGTGCATGGGGAAGCAACGACAGCAAGGGTTCAGCAGACCACGGAACTGTCGGTAAGGCTGCGTTGGAGGCAGGATATATCTTTGTCACTCCTAACCACAGAACTTACAACGACGCTTTGTGGCCAGCTCAGATCAACGATATCAAGGCTGTTGTACGTTATCTTCGTGGAAACAAGGAGGAGCTTAAAATCGACGACTCTTTCATTGGTATCTCAGGATTCTCTTCAGGTGGTCACTTGGCTTCTATGATGGGTGTCACTAACGGTGAGACAGTAGTAAAAGTCGGCAGTGAGTCGGTTGACATCGAGGGTAAACTTGGAAAGTTCACAAGCGAAAGCAGTAGAGTTGACGCCGTTTGTGACTGGTCTGGTCCAGTAGACTGTAGAGACAAGTCGTGCGGAAACCCTATCAACATGTCACCAGAAAACGACATGGTCGGCGGATGCGGTCCTCAGCAGTGTCCTGACAAGCATGCGACTCTTGGAACTAACACATACATCGACGCTAACGATGCACCTCACATGATATGCCACGGTACTACAGATAATATCGTGCCAAGCTGTGAAGGTGAAAAGTATGCAAACAACCTTAAGAAGGCTGGTGTTTATGTTGAGTGGTACAACCCAGGTCATGGTCACCAGGTAAACGGAGACTACACTGACGAGATGATCAAGTTCTTCAACAAAATACGTTCAGAAAAAGGTGAACAAGGTGGAGGTGAAGAGCAAGGAGGCGGCCAACAAGGCGGTGGTGAAGAGCAAGGCGGTGGCCAGCAAGGTGGCGGTGAAGAACAAGGTGGCGGCCAGCAGGGCGGCGGTTCTACAACTGACTGTGTTGATCCATGTTCTTACAAAACTAAATATTCAGGCGGAAAAAGCGTAAGCAGCAACGGAGTCCAGGATGTCGGCAACGGATATAA
This sequence comes from uncultured Bacteroidales bacterium, assembly GCA_946405045.1. Lineage (GTDB taxonomy): Bacteria > Bacteroidota > Bacteroidia > Bacteroidales > Paludibacteraceae > UBA1723. The sequence continues at coordinate 1,286 of CAMJFV010000044.1, forward strand.
CTTGGAGATGTGGAGAGATGGAAACTCTGGAGGCATGACAGTGTTTGGAGGCAAGGCTGACTGTGCATTCAAGGCTAACTGGAACAACTCAGGAGACTATTTGGCACGTGTAGGTTACTACGATGGAAGTGCTAAGAAAAAATATACTGATCTAGGAGAGATCTACGCTGTCTACAACTATACAAAGAGCGGAGATGGCGGTGGAAGCTACTCTTACATCGGTGTTTATGGTTGGACTAAGAATCCTTTGATCGAGTACTATATTGTCGACGACTCATTCACTCCTAATGGAGGCGGTATGTTCTGGGGTGCAAACAACAAGGGCACTTACACAGTGGACGGTGTAACTTACACTTTGAAGGTTGGTCAGAGAAATAACGCACCTTCTATCGAAGGAACATCTACATTCCAGCAGGTATTTGCTGTACGTTCTTCTTACCAGACTTGTGGTACAATCAATGTCACTGAACACTTCAAGAATTGGGAGAAATTAGGTGTGAAGATGGGTGGAATCTACGACTGTAAGATCCTTTGTGAAGTAGGTGGTGGTTCTGGTTCTATCGAATACACTTGCGCAAGTATGTCTTGGAAGGGTCAGAACAGTTCGCTTGGTAATTTGAGTTGCAGCGAAGGCGGAAGCCAAGGCGGTGGCGAACAAGGCGGTGGTTCAACAGTTGTTGAGCAGAAGCCATACAAGGAAGCTATCAGCATTCCTGGAACATTGGAAGGTGAGCACTACGATATTGGCGGTAATGGCAACGCATACAATGATTCTGATGATGAAAACGAAGGTGATGCAAAGTTCCGTACAGACGAAGGTGTTGATATCGTGAAAGGTGGAACAGGCATGGCTGTCGGTTACACTACTTCAAGCGAGTGGTTGGAGTATACTGTAGATGTAGCAAAGACTAGCACATACGATTTGACTGCCAATGCATCAAATGGTGGTGGAGAAATCAACTTTGATGTGTATATCGACGATGCAAAAGTGGCAAGTTTCTCTGGCGACAAGACAAGCAGCTGGGACACTTACACTGCATTGACTACAACTTCTAAGGAAATCAAAGCTGGTAAGCATATCTTGAAGGTTAAATTCGGAACTAACAACAACAACTTGGATTACATTAAGTTTGTAGAGCATGACGGATCAAGCCAGCAAGGTGGCGGTGAGCAAGGCGGCGGACAAGGTGGTGGTTCTCACAGTGGCAATTGTGTTGACCCATGCACATACACATCTAATTATTCAGGCGGAAAAAGCATAAGCAGCAACGGAGTTCAGGATGTTGGCAACGGATATAACTTGGAGATGTGGAGAGACGGAAACTCTGGAGGCATGACAGTGTTCGGAGGCAAGGCTGACTGTGCATTCAAGGCTAACTGGAACAACTCAGGAGACTATTTGGCACGTGTAGGTTACTACGACGGAAGTGCAAAGAAGAAATATACTGATCTAGGAGAGATTTATGCAGTGTACAACTACAAAAAGAGCGGAAATGGCGGTGGAAGCTACTCTTACATCGGTGTTTACGGATGGACTAAGAATCCTTTGATTGAGTACTATATCGTCGACGACTCATTCACTCCTAGTGGTGGTGGTATGTTCTGGGGTGCAAACAACAAGGGCACTTACACAGTGGACGGTGTCACATACACTTTGAAGGTCGGACAGAGAAATAACGCACCTTCTATCGAAGGAACATCTACATTCCAGCAGGTATTTGCTGTACGTTCTTCTTACCAGACTTGTGGTACAATCAATGTCACTGAACACTTCAAGAATTGGGAGAAATTAGGTGTGAAGATGGGTGGAATCTACGACTGTAAGATCCTTTGTGAAGTAGGTGGTGGTTCTGGTTCTATCGAATACACTTGCGCAAGTATGTCATGGAAGGGTCAGAACAGTTCACTTGGTGATTTGAGTTGTAAAGAAACTACTGATGTCGTTACTATAAACAATGATTCAAAAGAATTTGCAATTGTACCAAATCCAGCGTCTACAGAAATCTTTATCATTAGCGATGGCGAGGTAGAGAATGTAATGATCTTCAACACTATCGGAGATGTGGTAGCAAAAGCAGACGAGTCTAGAGTAGACATATCGTCTCTTCCTACAGGCATCTACTTTGTGAAAGCAACTATCGATGGAGAGTCGGTAGTCAAGAAATTGGTTGTGACAAAATAAGTGATAAAACCATTTCCTTAAAAGAAAGAGCCGGGAGCAATGCTTTCGGCTCTTTTTTATTAGCGATGTTAGTTCAGATTTAACTGCGATTGCGACGGGAGATAAGGGTTTAACTTTATGTGATGAGGATCCATCTCCACCAATATTTAATTAAAAATCAACTAAATTTCCATAAAGAAGTTCAAACAGAATGTTTTTTTATCCAAAAAGTAAAAAACCGTTATGCATTGCCCGTTTTTTCATACTTCAGAAAAAACAGTTTCTCTATTTTTGTTATGCCTAAAAAAAATTAATGCTTTTTATCATGAAAAAACACATTATCACTACCTTGTTTACGACTGTAATCAGTTGTACAACAGCATTCGCCCAAACGGATGGCGAAATTGGCGTCAACGGTGATGAAGGTGCATCATCTAGTTCTATTTTAAATTATCTAAAGGAGGCTGACATAGATTATGTGGGCGACGGTCTTATCGGCCACAAACTTGATATCTATTATCCTGACGATGGCAAAGAGACTCACAATGTAATCATCCATATATATGGAAGTGCCTGGAGAAGCGACAACAGTAAAGGTTCTGCAGACCTAGGAACGGTGGGTCTGGCTGCATTAAAGGCCGGATACATATTCGTCACTCCAAACCATAGATCTCTCAATGACGCGTTGTGGCCAGCTCAGATCAACGACATCAAAGCTGTTGTCCGCTATCTACGTGGAAACAAAGAGGCTCTAAAGATTGACGATTCATTCATCGCCATCTCCGGATACTCTTCTGGAGGACACTTGGCTTCTATGATGGGAGTCACTAACGACGAAAAAACGGTGTATGTTGGCAAAGAGTCGATTGATATCGAAGGCTCCCTTGGAAATTTCAGAAGCGAAAGCAGTAGAGTCGACGCTGTATGCGACTGGTCAGGACCTGTCGACAGCAGAGACAAAACATGCGGCAATCCTATCAACATATCACCAGAAAACGAGATACTGGGCGGTTGCACACCTGAGGAGTGTCCTGACCAACACGCATCTCTCGCTGCCACCACATATCTTGATGCCAAAGATGCGCCTCACATGATCTGTCATGGTACAAACGACAACATCGTTCCCGTCTGCGAGGCAGAGAAATATAAGGACAACCTTGAAAAAGCAGGCATCTATGTTGAATGGTACAACTCCGATTACGGTCACGAGGTGATCGAAGACTACACCGATGACATGATCAGTTTCTTCAACAAAGTTCGTTCTGGAGAAGTAGGACAAGGTGGTTCTTCAGACTGTTTCGATCCATGCTCATACACAACAGCTTATTCTGACGGATCTATCATCGCAGACAACGCTGTAAAGGATCTTGGCAATGGCTATAATGCAGAATTGTGGAGAGAGACAAATAGAGGTAGCATGACAGTGTTCGGAGGCAAAGCAGACTGTGCTTTCAAGGCAAACTGGGACAACTCTGGAGACTTTTTGGCACGTGTAGGTTATTACGATGGAAATGCATCAAAAGAATATACTGATTTAGGTGAGATCTATGCCGTCTACAACTATTCTAAGAAAGGAGACGGTGGAGGATCTTATTCTTACATCGGTGTGTATGGCTGGACCAAGAATCCAACGATCGAATACTATATTGTGGACGATTCCTTCACTCCTGACGGAGACGGCATGTTCTGGGACACAGAGACTAAAGGAACATACAAAGTTGACGGTGTAGAATATACATTGAAGGTAGGAATAAGAAACAATTACCCATCCATTCTTGGAAACACAAGTTTCAAACAAGTGTTCGCTGTCCGCTCCTCATATCAGACTTGCGGTTCTATCAACGTGACTGAGCATTTCAAGAATTGGGAAAAGCTCGGCATCAAGATGGGCAACATCTACGACTGTAAGATACATTGTGAAGTTGGCGGAGGCACCGGATCTATCGAATATACTTGTGCGAGTATGTCGTGGAAGGGTCAGAATAGCTCTTTCGGCAAACTGAATTGTAACAGCAGTGAGGAACCTGGAATTGAGGAACCAGACACTACTTCAAATTGCGTCGAGCCAAGCAAGTACACAACAAAATATTCTGGCGGAACAATCATCACAAGCAACGGTCTTAGAGATATTGGCAATGGTTATAATGTTGAATTCTGGCATGAAATAAATAAGGGAGGCATGACTGTGTTCGGAGACGGTGCCGACTGTGCTTTCAAAGCTAATTGGGAGAATTCCGGCGACTTCTTGGCTCAAGTAGGTTACTATGATGGATCAGCCACTAAGGAATACACTGATTTAGGCGAAATCCATGCCGTCTACAACTACTCTAAGACAGGCACAGGCGGTGGAACCTATTCTTATATCGGCATTTATGGATGGACTAAGAATCCTTTGATTGAATACTATATTGTGGACGACACTTTCAATCCTGACAGCGACAAATTGTTCTATGGCACGGAAGAAATAGGAACATACACAGTTGATGGAGTAATGTACACATTGAGAGTAGGCACAAGGGTCAATGCTCCATGTATTGAAGGAACCGCCAATTTCAAACAGATATTTGCTGTCCGCTCTTCTTATCAGACTTGCGGAAAGATCAACGTGAGTGAGCATTTCATGAATTGGGAAAAGCTCGGTGTCAAGATGGGAGGTCTCTACTCATGTAAATTCCTATGTGAAGTAGGTGGAGGTACTGGTTCGATCGAATATACTTGCGCTAGTATGTCTTGGAAGGGTCACAACAGTTCACTCGGCAAGTTGGATTGTAGCAGCAGTGAGGAGCCAGGTATAGTACCTTCTGATTGCGTCGACCCAAGCACATACACAACGAAATATTCTGGCGGAACAACCATCACTAGCAACTGTATACGTACTATCGGAAACGGTTACGTCGTTGAAAAGTGGAGTGAAATAAATAATGGAAGTGCTACAGTATTCGGAGACAAAGCTGACTGTGCTTTCAAAGCTGATTGGGATAATTCTGGCGACTTCTTGATTCAAGTCGGTTACTATGACGGAGCAGCCATTAAGAAATACACTGACTTAGGAGAAATCTATGCCGTCTACAACTATTCTAAGACTGGCAATGGCGGTGGTATCTACTCTTACATCGGCGTCTACGGATGGACCAAGAATCCTTTAATTGAGTACTATATTGTTGACGACACTTTCACTCCTGACGGAACTGGCATGTTCTATGGTACAGAAGAAATAGGAACATACACGGTTGACGGAGTAAAGTATACATTAAAGATAGGACAAAGACTCGGTGCAGCATGTATTGAAGGAATGGCTGATTTCAAACAGATATTTGCTGTTCGATCTTCTTATCAGACTTGCGGAAAGATTAACGTGACTGAGCATTTCAAGAATTGGGAAAAACTCGGTGTCGAGATGGGAGGTTTATACTCATGTAAAATCCAATGTGAAGTAGGTGGAGGCACAGGATCTATCGAATACACTTGCGCTAGTATGTCTTGGGATGGACAGAACAGTTCACTCGGAATATTGAGCTGTAACAGTGCCGTAGAGGAAGAAGAAGAGGAAGAAGGTTCTTCCATTAACATCAACCCATGTTCGTACACGACAAAATATTCAGGCGGCACAAGCATCACAAGCAACGGATTAAAGGATGTTGGCAATGGTTACCACGCAGAGATGTGGGGAGAAAGAAACAATGGAAGCATGACGTTGTTTGGAGGCGAAGCAGGTTGTGCATTCAAAGCTGAATGGGACAACACAGGCGACTTCTTGGCTCGCGTAGGTTATTACGACGCGAAAGCTTCCAAGAAATATACCGATTTAGGTGAGATGTACGCCATCTACAACTATATTAAGAGTGGCGACGGAGGAGGAAGCTATTCATACATCGGCGTCTACGGATGGACCAAGAATCCTATGATTGAGTACTATATTGTTGACGACACTTTCACTCCTGACAGTGAAGATTTGTTCTGGGGTGCCAATAAAATAGGAACATACAAAGTTGATGGAGCAGAATATACATTGATGGTAGGACAAAGAATCAACGCTCCTTGTATCGAAGGATCCGCTAGTTTCAAACAAATCTTCGCAGTACGTTCATCTTATCAGACATGTGGCACAATCAACGTGAGTGAACACTTCAGAAATTGGGAAGAACTTGGTGTCAAGATGGGTTACATCTACGACTGCAAACTGCTATGTGAAGTAGGAGGAGGCACAGGATCTATCGAATACACTTGTGCTAGTATGTCTTGGAAGGGTCAGAAACTTACGCTTGGCAATTTGAGAAACAGCGAAGGAACCGAGACGGAAATAACAAACGCAGCTACATACAGCGATACGAAGGCATTTACAATTATGCCAAACCCAGCGTCTACTGAAATCTATATCATCAGCGAAGGTGAGGTAGAGAATGTAATGATCTTCAACACCATCGGAGATGTTGTAGCAAAAGCCAACGAATCTAAAGTAGACGTATCGACTCTACCTACAGGCATCTACTTTGTGGAAGCCACTATCGATGGCGAGTCGGTTGTCAAGAAATTGGTTGTGACAAAATAAGTGGTAAATTTTATTCATTCCCCCTAAAGGGAAGAGCCGAAAGCAATGCTTTCGGCTCTTTTTATACGACTTTCTCCGCTTCCTTTGTGTCTCTAAAATCAAGCATTTTGGTTCAACTTGTTTTTTATTTGTCACTTAATGAGTAACTTTGCAAAAGTTTACAACAAATGGAAATGGGAAAAATCGACTATATCTCTTTAAATGACATTGAAAATATCCTCTACAAAGGTGAGCAACTTTCGTTCGCTTCCAACGTATGGGACAGAATAAACAGAAGCTACGACTTCTTGAAATCTTTCTCCGTAGACAGAATCATCTACGGAATCAACACTGGATTCGGACCTATGGCCCAGTGGCGTATCTCAGATGAAGACCGTGAGGCTCTACAATACAACATCATCCGCAGCCACTCAACCGGTGCAGGAGAACCTTTGCCTGACGTCTATGTGAAAGCAGCCATGATCGCTCGCGTCGGCACATTCACACAGGGAAAGAGCGGAATTCACAAGAGCATAGTCGAACTTCTTATCAATTTCATCAACAAAGGCATCACACCATTCATTCCTGAACACGGAAGTGTCGGAGCCAGCGGTGACCTTGTTCAGCTCGCTCATCTTGCTCTCACAATGATTGGAGAAGGTGAGGTGTTCTACAAAGGTGAGAAACGTCCCGCAGGCGAAGTCATGAAAGAGTGCGGACTTGAGCCTATCAAGATGTTTATACGTGAAGGATTGTCGCTTACAAACGGCACTTCATTCATGACAGGTATCGGCTTAGTCAACCTTATAAACGCAAAAAAACTTCTACGTTTCGCCACAATCGCAAGCGTGATGATGAATGAAATCGCAAGTTCTTACGACGATTTCATGTCGGAGCCGATAAATGCAGTCCGTCGTCAACGTGGACAAGGCATCATCGCTGAGCAGATGCGTGAGATCGCGAAAGGAAGCAAATGTATGCTCGACAGAAAAAGTGAGATGTACGACAAGAAACACACAGAAAATGTGTTCACCCATAAAGTGCAGCCTTACTATTCGCTAAGATGCATTCCGCAGATTCTTGGACCTGTATTGGAGACGGTGGAGAATGTGGAGAGAGTGCTTATCAACGAAGTCAACTCTGCTTGCGACAATCCAATCGTCGACCCAGAGACTGAAGAGGTTTACCACGGTGGTAATTTCCATGGCGACTATGTCTCTTTCGAGATGGACAAACTAAAAATCGCCGTCACAAAGATGACGATGCTGTGCGAGCGTCAGATGAACTACCTGTTCCACGACAGAATCAACGGCATCCTTCCTCCATTTGTTAATCTTGGCAAACTTGGTTTGAATTACGGTCTGCAGGCATCTCAGTTTACAGCCTGCTCTACTACAGCAGAATGTCAGACACTATCCAACCCAATGTACGTGCATTCAATCCCTAACAACAATGATAATCAAGACATTGTGTCAATGGGAACGAATTCTGCTTTGATTGCAAGACGAGTGATAGACAACTCATTCCAAGTGATCGCGATCCACTTCATGGCAATCGTGCAAGCTGTGGACGCACTCGGATACGCAAACAAGTTGTCACCGCTGACAAACCGTGTCTACAAAGACATCAGAGCCTTTTTCCCACGCTTCGAGGACGACACTCCTAAATATAAAGATATTGAAAAAATGATAATTTTCTTGAAAGAGCAAAGTTATTAACAATTATTGCATATATTTGCAGAAACATTGTTTATCGGTAACGACACAAGATATGAAAAACACGTTTTTTATAGGTTTGGCACTTTCGCTTTTTGTATGCTTCAATGCATCCGCAAAAAAGTCGAGTGATGCGAAAAAAGCAGAGACTACACAAAAGGCGCCTCTAGAAGAAGCTTTTGATGAAGCTACTGCAAAAGAAAGAAACCCAGAGTTGAAAAAAGAGGACTGTTTGTATGAACCTCGTGAAGTAATGATAGAAGTACACGCAGGTTTGAACATGTCTGATTATTCATCAGACTATCATCAGACAGACTACAAGTTTGGACCTTTCATTGGTATTGGTGCGGATTTCCCAATCAAGAACATATTCTCTATCGCCCCAGAGCTTAACATAAGCGTAATCGGTGCGAAAGTCAACTATACCGACACAATAAGAGCTAAAGAGCGTCTGACATATCTAGAGATTCCTCTCTACGCAAGATGGCAGTTCTCTCACAACCAGTCAAAACCGTTTGTGGCTATCGCTCCTACAGTTGGTATCGGATTGGGTGGCAAAAGATGCTATGAGACTGACACACGTCTGATGGATCAGTCAGAGCAGGAGAAAGTGCCTTTGTTCGCTCCAAATCAGGAGACAGAGGAGACTAACGCAATCTATAAAAAAGCAGACTTTGGATTTAAAATAAAAGCAGGTGTATATGTAAAGACAAAGTGGGCAGTAACAATTGGTTACCAGTTTGGTCTTGTAAACATCTGTAACAATAAATACTTCGATGAGATTATTCCGGGTTATTACAATGACAGAGTCATCGTCAATGCCCCAAGCGTAAAGAACTCTAACATCTTTGCAGCTTACTCATACTACTGGTAATAAAACAGCATGACATTAAGGGCAGTCACATTGCTTATAATCAGCATATTAACATTGGAAAACTGTTTAGCCGAACAGTTTTCCAAATTCTTTGTTGACTTTTTTGTAGACACAAAGACGCAGGCTGATAAGGTGACATACCCATATTTCCATAACGGAGACAGGACACTTGTCAAGAGTGGTTGGCAACCTATAAACCTAAAAAACAAGAACCGTATTGTGATTGTTTGTGTCGACTCACTCGAATCCGTAACAAAAGAAGATGCCATCGACGTCACAATCACAAACGGAGCAAAGTTGAGCGGAGTAAAACATATCTTCAGCAAACAAGGACATACATGGAAGCTCAACAATAGCAAAAACATTTCGTCAACAGATTACACTGACAAAAGTTTCATGACATTCATCGAAAGGTTCTCCACAGACGTCGATTATCAGAAAAAAAACATCATTTTCCCATTGCCCGAGAAGACGGTGCAAATTTCAGCCGACGGGAAAGAATCACAGACTGGCAGCAAACTACACATGCCACGCACATGGGCACCTGTAGGATTCATAGGTCAGACAACACAGATATGCAGTTTCGTACAACCAGGAGAGGATGCCAACAACCGACGAATAGTGATATTCGAGAATGGCGAAAAAAGCCTCAGCTACAACTTCATCAACATCCGT
>CAMJFV010000045.1 GCA_946405045.1 uncultured Bacteroidales bacterium
TAAAGAAACTTTCAGATGATGTTGAGGCTTTCCAGAAGAAAGAAATAGAAACTACAAAGGGAACTTTCTATTCTGAGTTTGTAAGAGGAACAATACAGGTAGATGTCCCAGATTTCGCAGAGTTGCCAGACACAGCAAGACCGATGGCGAGATATCAGTTTACAAAGAACCATTTCTTTGATAACATCAATTTGTCAGACCCACGTATGTTGAGAACTCCATATTTCCCTGGAAAGGTTGATAATTATATGACAAGATTGATACCTATTCCTGATTCATTGTTCGCTGCTGCTGATGTGTTGATCCAGAAGAGCGAAGGAAACAAGGAGACATACCAGACGATGCTTAGCAAGATGATGAACTACGGATTGAAGAGCAACCAGATGGGTATGGACAAGATGTGGTATCAGATAGCAGAGAAGTATTACTTGTCTGGAAAAGCTGATTGGGCAGATTCTTCATGGATTGAGGATTTGAAGGCAGAATGCAAGAAAGTGCGTTACAATATGATTGGAATGACAGCCAAGAACTTGAGAATGCGTGGAATTGATTCGACTCAGATACAATTGAAGGATTTGCGTCCGGAGAATGGAAAGAATGAGTTTGTTCTTGTGTATTTCTTTGAACCAAGCTGTGGACACTGTAAGAAGATCACACCAGTATTGCATGACTCTGTATATGTGAAGTATAAGGACAAAGGATTTGAGGTGTTCTGCTGCTATACACAGACAGACAAAAAAGAGTGGATAGAATTCTTGGACAAGCACAAGTTGCATGACTGGGTAAACGTATGGGATCCAAACAGAGAGTCATATTTCTGGGAGTTCTACGACGCTACTGTGACACCAGGAGTCTATTTGCTTGACAAAGAAAGAAAAATCGTAGCAAAGAAGATAAGCACAGAGTCTTTGGATCAGATTTTGGAGGAAGAGTTGATAAAACGTAAACAACAGAAAAAATAAAAAAAGTGGTTTGCCAACATAAAAACAGCCATTTTTAATCAAATTTATCAACTTTTTTGCAATAAAATCACAAAAGTGTTTTGCAAGAAACAAAGTTTATCTATTTTTGCCAACCATACAGATGGACGCAATGAGATTGCGGTGAGTTTGTATGCCAAAAATTAAATTAGAAATAAAATTAGTAAATTATCTTATACTCGAAAGGTACTATGAAACACTTAAAGCTTTTTACGCCGGTCACAGCGATGTTGATCTTAGGAGCTTTGACTACATCATGTGGTAAGAAGTCCTTGAAAGATTCGCAGGAATCAAATGTAACCGGATGGAAGTACAACGACAAAGAGAACGGCGGTTACCAGGTAACCATCGGCTATGAACAGGATACCCCTATTGGTATGACTTTCATCCAGGGTGGTACTTTCACAATGGGTCGTGTTATTGAGGATGTATTAGGAGATTGGAATAACATTCCACGTCGTGTCACTGTAGCTTCGTTCTACATGGACCAATATGAGATTGCCAATGTAAACTGGCGTGAGTATTTGTATTGGATGTCAAATGTATTCCACAATACTCCAGAATTGGTAGAAAGAGCACGCCCTGACACTTTGGTATGGCGTGAGGAGTTGGCTTACAATGAGCCTTACTTGGAGTACTACTTCACTCACGTGTCATACAACTACTATCCAGTTGTAGGTGTGTCTTGGGAGCAGGCAAGCGATTTCTGTGTTTGGCGTTCTGACCGTGTAAACGAGAAGAGAATGGTTGACGCAGGAACAATCCAGTATCCAGATTTCCAGGCATTGAGAGGAAATACAGATGCTAATGATATCGCACAGAATCAGGTATTTAGTACAGATAAGTATTTGATGAAGAGCGATTACAAGCCAACAGACGGAAAGAAGCAGTTGAAGGATGTATATGGAAATGCAAGAAAGACTACTATGTCTGACGGTATCCTTCTTCCTAAGTATCGTCTCCCAACCGAGGCTGAGTGGGAGTACGCTGCATACGGAATCCTTTCTGTAGAAGGTGAGGAAAACTATGAGGAGAAGAAGATTTATCCTTGGTATGGTCACCAGATGCGTAACCCAGGTAAGGACAAGAAAGCTAACCGCGGTCAGATGTATGCTAACTACGTAAGAGGTCGTGGTGACTACATGGGTATCGGTGGTAACTTGAATGACCACGCTACAATCACTGCTCCAGTTGATGCCTTCTGGCCAAATGAGTTCGGTCTATACAATATGGCTGGTAACGTTAACGAGTGGGTGCTTGATGTATATCGTGTTTTGACATCTGATGATGAGCAGGAATACAATCCATTCCGTGGTAACCAGTATGTAAGCCCTATCATGCAGGAGACAACTCTTGAGGATGGTACTTCAGCTAAGGTTCCTCAGATCGATAGCCTTGGACGTGTGATCTTCGCTATCCCAGCTGATAAGGATACTGAGCTTGACAAGTATGCTCGTCTTGATGTAAGAAACTACAAGGATGGTGATGGCCAGAGTGCTCTTGATAGAAATCAGTGGACTGCAGTTGTTGATCCAGATATCGCAACTAAGAAGTTGTATGATCCAGATGCTGGTACTGCTGTGTCTAAGTTGACTTCTAACATCTCTAACACTACTCGTGTTTACAAGGGTGGTTCTTGGAAGGATCGTTCTTACTGGTTGAGCCCAGCTCAGAGACGTTACCTTGAGCAGACTAAGTCTCGTAGCGACTTAGGTTTCCGTTGCGCAATGAGTAAGGTAGGTCCTGAGGATGAAAACAGATAAACAACAAGTTTATTAAGATAAAAAAACGGAGCTTTCAATTTGTTGGAGGCTTCGTTTTTTTTAATAGTAAAGACTAAATAAAATGGATATCAAGTCAATATATTCACTTTTCATCCAATGTGATGGAGTTTCTACGGATAGCAGAAAATGCCCTAAGGATTCTATGTTTATCGCTTTGAAAGGTGATAATTTCGATGGTAATGCATTTGTAGAGAATGCAATAGAGTCGGGTAGTAAGTTCGCTCTTACATGTGACGAAAAACGAGCTAATAACAAGACAATCTTTTATGTCCCTGATACGTTGGTCGCACTGCAACAATTAGCGTCATACCACCGTCAACAAATGAATGCGACTGTGATCGCTATCACAGGTACGAATGGCAAAACAACAACAAAAGAGTTGACTTCTGCCGTGATGAAAGCTAAGTATGGCGATGATGTCATCAACACTGAAGGAAATTTGAATAACCATATCGGTGTCCCATTGACATTGCTTCGTATCAAGTCTCACCATAAATATGCGATTGTGGAGATGGGTGCGAACCATCCAGGTGAAATCAAAACTTTGGCTGATATCGCATTGCCTGATTATGGCCTGATCACTAACGTCGGCACAGCTCATATTCTTGGATTTGGCTCTTTTGAGGGAGTGATCAAAACAAAGTGTGAATTGTACGATAATTTGAAGAAGAATAACGGAACAATTTTCGTTAACGGATCAAATCATAATATTTTCCCTAAGTCGGAAGGCGCAAAGAGAATTGTTTATGGAGTTGAAGATTCTTCGTTGAACGCTTCTGTTGAGTCAGCGGATCCATTTTTGAAGGTGAAGTTCGCTGATGGCTCTTCTGCACAGACCAATTTGATCGGAGCATATAATCTTGAAAATGTGATGGCTGCGGCTTGTGTCGGTTCTCATTTCGGTGTTGAGATGCCTACGATTGTCGCTGCGTTGGAAAACTATAGACCGTCAAACAACCGTTCTCAGTTTATCTCTACCGCGTCGAATAAACTAATTGTAGATGCTTACAATGCCAATCCGACAAGTATGAATGCCGCTCTTGAAAACTTTATCTCGTTGAATTCCGATTCTGAGAAGGCATTTGTCTTAGGTGATATGCTTGAACTTGGAAACGATTCAGAGGCAGAACATCGCAAAATAGTTGAGAAGATAGCAGCGTCTGGAATAAAGAAGGTGATGTTGGTCGGACAGAATTTCGCATCAGTGGCAAAAAGTGGAATGTCCACGTTTAAGAATGTAGATGAGTTGATTTCCGTCTTGACAGAAAATAAATTGAATGGATGCCTTATCTTAATCAAGGGATCCAACAGTATTAAACTTACTAAAGTTGTAGAGTACTTATGAATTCGACGATGATATTATTCTTTGTCTTTGTCGCTATTGTTGTGGCGTGGATAATCTTCTACAATATTCGTAGAAAAAGAATAGAGGCGGAGGAGGCGGAGCGTAAAGCACGACTTTCTGAAGAGGAAAGAGTGAAAGAGGAGGAGGCACAAAAAGCAAAGGAGGAGTCTTCCGAATGTTGCGGACAGCATGAGGTGTGTGAAAAGACAAATCTTATAAATACCAATCTGAAGTACGAATATTACGACGACGAGGAATTGGACGCCCTTTCAGGGAAAAATCCGGAAGATTATACGGACGAGGAACTTGCTCAGTTGCGAGAGGTGTTTGAGACGCTTAAGGAATATGATGTGGCAGGTTGGTTAAGAAGTTTACAATTAAGGAATATCATCTTGCCAGAGGATATTAAGGAGGATGCGTTACTAATTGTCGGCGATTTAAGAGAGAGGGAAAATGCTAAGTAAACTGATATATTTATCATTCTTTTATATCTTTTTCTTGACGTGTTTCATTTTGGAACGCGTCTTGTTCGCTTTTTTTAATTTTAATAGCACTTTCAAAGATGGACTTGTTGAGCCGGTGAGGTCTTTCGTCCATGGATTCCCTATGGATTTGTCGGCTGCTGGCTATTTCGTGATTCCATTTTTGTTGGCAGCACTTTTGTTTTCTTTCTGGAAAAATAAAGTCGCTGAATACTCTACCTATAAGGTTATCGGAATTGTATTGTCTGTGCTGACGGCATTTTTCTGTGTCTTGGATATTGTCCTTTATCCGGCATGGCAATTCCGTCTCGACGCGACACCATTCTTTTATATGCAGTCGCCTACCGCAGCGCTAGCTAGCGGTACCACTTCCGAATATCTCATTTATGGTGCGACGTTGCTGCTCCTTGCGACATTGTTTGTCTTCGCTTTTGTCCGTTTGCTTGACAAAATTTATGCGATTGTCCATAAAAATGAGATATGCAAATTCGACTGTATTGTTGTCTACATTGTTTTATTGCTTCTCTTTATTGGCATGGTAGTCTTGTCTATTCGAGGAGGAGTAGGGGTCTCTACTATGAATCCGGGACGAGTCTATTTCAGCGATAATGTATTTTTTAATCATCTTGCGATAAATCCGAATTGGAATTTGATATACTCAGTCCAAAAAACAGATGATTTCTCAGGATATTATACATTGACGGACGAGGAATCGCAGCGTATATATGAAGAATCTTTAGCACCGTCTAAAGAAATTCGCGTCGCAACGGATACTCTTCTTAATACTACACGTCCGAATATCCTTTTGTTTATAATGGAGAGCTTTGGCGGAACTGCATGCAAACTTACTGGTGGAGCCGACGCAATGCCGGGGCTTTGCAAGTTTGCTGAAGACGGAATTGTTTTCAACCGTTTTTATGCCAACAGTTTCCGTACCGATCGAGGACTGGCGTGCATACTTGCCTCTTATCCTGGAATGCCTACAACATCTTTGATGAAGGTGACGAATAAGAGCCAGAATGTTAAGAAATTGCCGAACGCATTGAAGGAAGCTGGCTATAAGAACTCCTTTTATTATGGAGGAGATATCAATTTCACCAATATGAATTCGTTTTTGGTGATGTCGGGATATGAAAAAATCATCTGCGACGCCAATTTCACCAAAGACCAGAAACAATCTAAGTGGGGAGCATATGACCATGTGTTGTTCGACTTTCTTGCCAAAGATTTTGAGAATGGAGATTTCGAAGACAGATTCTTCTGTACTGTATTGTCGTCAAGCAGCCATGAGCCGTTTGAGGTGCCATACAAACATCATGAAGATAAATATTTGAATTCCGTGATGTATTCCGACAGCTGTCTTTACTCATTCTTGGAAAGATTCCGTCAAACAAAATACTGGGACAACACACTTATAATAATACTGCCAGACCATTCGACAGGATTGGTCGGTAATCTGACGAACTCAGACTCACTTCGTTATAGGATACCGATGGTGTGGGGTGGAGGAGCCGTAAAGAAACATCTTGTGGTGGACAAAATCAGTTCACAGATAGATTTATCTGCCACTATACTGGGGCAATTAGACATAAAACACGATGATTTTATGTTTAGTAAGGATGTTTTTGACAATAATTCACCAGAATTTGCTATTTTTGCATTCAACAATGGTTTTGGTATCATTGAAAAAGAAGGTTTTGCATCATACGACTATGGTTCACAGAAAGAAATCATGTCTACGGATGCTGAAATATTAAAGAGAGGTAAATCATTTATTCAAACAGTTTATAGAGATTTTGAAAGGAGGTGATATATGATGACTTTTGATGGTGTCGTCTATGGCCCTGTCCATAGCAGACGATTAGGCTTGTCATTGGGCATAAACCTTTTGCCCACGGAAAATAAAGTTTGCTCATTCGAATGTGTGTACTGCGAATGTGGTTTCACAAAAAAAGGAGTGGTTGCTAAATTCCCGTCGCTTCAGAAAGTAGAAGAGGAGATGACAAACTGTTTCAGATCGTTGCATGCAGAAGGGAAGCATCTTGATGTCATTACTTTTGCAGGAAATGGTGAACCGACACTCTACCCACATTTTGAGGAAGTGATAGATTTGACGATACGATTGCGAGATCAGTTTCATCCAAATTCAAAGATTTCGGTTTTGACAAATGCTACAAGATTGGCCAATGAGTCGGTTGTCAGAGCTTTGAAAAAAGTAGACAACAATATTTTGAAGATAGATTCAGCGATAGATTCAACGGCAAAACTTATAGATGTCCCTGTTGATTCTCATTATAGCGTAGAACGAGTGATTGAACAGATGGCACAATTCAACGGTGAATTCATACTGCAGACAATGTTCCTTCGTGGAGTTGTGGAAGGCAACAAGATTGACAATACAACAAAGGAAGAGGTTGAAGCATGGTATGAAGCTGTTAAGAAGATGTCGCCAAAACAGATAATGATTTATTCAATTGATCGTGAGACACCATACAAAGAGTTGGAAAAGGTGAGTCACGAGGAGCTGGAGAGAATAGCCGTACCATTGAGAGAGTGCGGATTTGACGTCCAGACAGTATAAGAGAAAAGTTTAAATCATTAAAAATCCGCATTTTTTTCATAGAATTAAGATATTGAAAGAAAAAATGATTAAATTTGCGGGCAAAATTAAAACGTAACAATTAAAAATTATGATCGTAGTTCAAATCAAGGAAGGCGAGAACATCGAAAAAGCCTTGAAGAAATTTAAGAGAAAGTTTGAGAAGACTGGTGTCGTTAAAGAGTTGAGAAACCGTCAGCAGTTTACAAAGCCATCAGTGCTAAAGCGTCAGCAGAAGATTCACGCTATTTACGTACAGGCACAGTATGGTAATGAAGATTAATCGTTCTCGTGGACAGATTGATTGAAAACTTCAAACAATATATAAGGTATGAGAAGAACTATTCTTCTCATACCTTTATTGCTTATGAGAACGACCTAACCCAATTCTCCACATTTTTACTGGAAAACTACGGTAATTTAGATATTACTGAAATCACACATAAACATATCAGAAGTTGGATCTACGAACTGCGTCAGACAGAGAAGGCGACGAGTGTGAATCGTAAGATTTCGGCCCTCAGATCCTTCTTCAAATTCTGTAAAAGGACAGTTCCTGGATTAAAATCTCCGATGATTTCCATACGTTCGCTGAAGCAAGAAAAGCGTCTTCCTATGTTTTTAAAAATAAATGAAGTCGAAAAAATACTTGCAAATAATATAAATTTTTCAGTGTATGAAAATTTTCGCGATTTTTTGATGATTGAAACGTTTTATTCATTAGGTTTGCGTTTGTCAGAATTGATCAACGCCAAAGAAACCGATTTTGACTTCTCAAGAAAGGTCGCCACGATCCTTGGAAAGCGAAACAAGCAGAGGGCGATTCCTCTTGGAGACAAGTACATTGATTTAGTTCAACGGTATTTGAAACTGAAGCAGGAAACTTTCGAAGGTGGTGCGGAAAAGAATTTGTTTGTGTCGGATAAAGGAGAGCAGTTGAAACCACGCAAAGTTTATTCGATCATACATAAGAAGATTTCAGAAGTAAGCACCATAGCAAAGAGAAGCCCGCACGTCTTGCGACACACATTTGCGACTGTGATGCTCAACAACGGAGCGGAGATAGAATCAGTGAAAGAACTTTTGGGGCATTCGAATCTGGCGGCGACACAGGTCTACACGCATACGACCTTTGAGCAGATGAAGAAAATTTATAAACACGCTCATCCAAGAGCACAAAAAGAAAAATGATATGAACGTTAATTTTCAGACAATCCATTTCGATGCAAAGGCAGATTTGGAGGCATTCGTACAGAAGAAGGTAGTAAAGTTGGAGCAGTATTCAGACCAGATTACTAATGTTGATATTGCGATGAAGGTGATCAAACCAGAGGTTGCAAACAATAAAGAGGTTATGTTGAAGGTGTTGTTGCCTAATAATGAGCTAGTTGTGACAAAAACAGCTGATAGTTTTGAGGAGGCATTCGACAATGCTATGGACTCGATGATCCGCTCAATTCAGAAGACTAAAGAAAAAAATAGAAATTAATCTGTGTTTTTCTTTGCAGTTTAAATAAAAGTTTCTACTTTTGCAGTCGTTATTCGGAAACAGCCCGATTAACGACTGTTTTAGCCTTATGGCTCAGCTGGCCAGATCCCAAGATTTGTAAAGAATCTGGATAGAGGCGCGAGAGAAAAGGGTGTGTACCAGAGTGGCCAAATGGGGCAGACTGTAAATCTGCTGGCTCTGCCTTCGGTGGTTCGAATCCATCCGCACCCACAACAATGGACTACAGCGGTGACGCTTAGAAGGTAGTTTGCCAATGTAGCTCAGCGGTAGAGCACTTCCTTGGTAAGGAAGAGGTCACGGGTTCAAGTCCCGTCATCGGCTCATAGAAATTATTAAAAAAATACAATATAATTATGGCAAAAGAACAATTTGATCGTTCAAAACCGCACGTAAATATCGGTACTATTGGTCACGTAGACCATGGTAAGACAACTCTTACAGCTGCAATCACTACTGTATTGGCTAAGAAGGGTCTTTCAGAGTTGAGATCTTTTGATTCAATTGATAATGCTCCTGAGGAGAAAGAGCGTGGTATCACTATCAACACTGCACACGTTGAGTACCAGACTGCTAACCGTCACTACGCACACGTTGACTGTCCAGGTCACGCTGACTACGTAAAGAACATGGTTACTGGTGCTGCTCAGATGGACGGTGCTATCATCGTAGTTGCTGCAACTGATGGTCCTATGCCTCAGACTCGTGAGCACATCCTTTTGGCTCGTCAGGTAAACGTACCAAGACTTGTTGTATTCATGAACAAGTGTGATATGGTTGACGATCCAGAGATGCTAGAACTAGTTGAGATGGAGATGCGTGAGCTTCTTTCATTCTACGAGTTCGATGGTGACAACACTCCATTCATCAAGGGTTCTGCACTAGGTGCACTTAACGGTGTTCCTGAGTGGGAGGATAAGATTATGGAACTTATGGATGCTGTTGATACTTGGATCGAGCTTCCTAAGCGTGACGTTGATAAGCCATTCTTGATGCCAATCGAGGACGTATTCTCAATCACAGGTCGTGGTACAGTTGCTACAGGTCGTGTTGAGACAGGTATCGTTCACGTAGGTGATCCAGTTGAGATCATTGGTCTTGGTGCTGAGAAGTTGACTTCTACAATTACAGGTGTTGAGATGTTCCGTAAGCTTCTTGATCAGGGAGAGGCTGGTGACAACGTAGGTTTGTTGCTTCGTGGTATTGATAAGGATCAGATCAAGAGAGGTATGGTAATCTGTAAGCCAGGTTCTGTAACTCCTCACTCTGAGTTCAAGGCTTCAGTTTATATCTTGAAGAAAGAGGAAGGTGGTCGTCACACTCCATTCCACAACAAGTACCGTCCTCAGTTCTACATCCGTACATTGGACGTAACTGGTGAGATCACTCTACCAGAAGGAACTGAAATGGTTATGCCAGGTGATAACTTGGAGATCAAGGTTAAGTTGATCAACCCAGTTGCATGTTCAGAGGGACTTCGTTTCGCTATCCGTGAGGGTGGTAGAACAGTAGGTTCTGGTCAGATCACTGCAATTCTTGACTAATAAAATTAGTTCTCTTGCTTCGGCAAGGGAACTATATATACGGAATTAGCTCAGTTGGTAGAGCACTGGTCTCCAAAACCAGGTGTCGGGAGTTCGAGCCTCTCATTCCGTGCTAAAAGAGATTAAGATGAAATTAGTAAATTATCTTGAAGAATCTAAAGACGAGCTTGTTAAAAAAGTTTCGTGGCCAACTTTGTCCGAAGTGACCTCTAGCGCAGTAGTTGTTTTAGTTGCTTCCCTATTGATAGCAGGGGTTGTTTGGGTAATGGATTTTTGCTTCGACAAAGCGATGAATTTTATCTATAATCTTCTGTAATCGTTATCTTTATAAGTTATACCATGGCTGAAATTGAAAAGAAGTGGTACGTTTTGCGTGCCATTAGTGGAAAAGAAAAGTCTGTACGCGATTATCTTGAAAAAGAGATCAAGAACACTAATCTTGGAAAATATGTTTCACAGGTTGTGGTTCCAACTGAGAAGGTAATGGGAGCGAAGAAGAAGATAATTGAGAGAATGTATCTTCCTGGATATGTTCTTGTAGAAGCTGCTTTGGTTGGTGAGGTGCCTCATACACTTAGCAACACTCCTAATGTTATCGGTTTCTTGACTGATAATCCAAAGAAAAGAGATGAGTATGTTTCTCTACGCCAGAATGAGGTGAACAGAATTCTATCTAAGATGGAAGAAGTTCCTGATTTTTGCAATGAGGCATCTTATGACTTTATCATTGGAGAGAGTGTTAAGGTGAATGATGGTCCTTTTACTGGTTTTAGCGGTACCATCGAAGAGGTGAATGCAGAAAGGCAGAAACTTAAAGTAAT
>CAMJFV010000046.1 GCA_946405045.1 uncultured Bacteroidales bacterium
AAGTCTCTCTTAACCTCAGGATACTTAGGTATGTCATAGTAAGTCACATTGTGGTTCTTCATCTCGCCCATCAATGCTGTCCAGTTGACATCCGCATATTCAACCTCCTGTGAGATGTCCATCTTCTTGCAAAGCTCCTTGGATACGATTCCAAGTGTCACAAGGATTTTTCCGTTAGACGTAGTGATCTGCAAACCATAGCTCAACAAATCGTCTGAATACTCAACCACTCTTGTCTTCTCCTGTTTGATTCCAAGACGTTTGAATATATTGTTGACGTATGCTCGAAGTGTGTAGAATGATGCTTTCTGCTGTGGCTGTGCCCAGTTCTGCTCACTCTTCATACCTGTAAGCCACATACCCAAATGGTAATCCTCTGAATATGGTTTCAACGGATTCTCTGCTGTCTGCTGTGCGTTTGCATTGTAGTAGTAGCAGTTTCCGAATTCGTAGAATGCCAAGTTAGGGCTTCTACGGTTGATATTGTAGCTGATGTTCTCAAGTCCACCGAATAGCAAAGTCTGACGCATGCAGTTCAAATCTGTGCTTAGTGGGTTCATCAGCATGATTCTGTTTTCTCCCTTGAATGTCTCGCAGTTGTCGTAGTAAGCCGACTTTGTCAACGAGTTGTTCAGGATCTCATTGAATCCCATTCCTGTAAGCTGTTCAGAAATCAAATTCTGAAGCTTGTAGCTGTTCACTTTTGGTGAGAATGACAATGAAGATTTGACAGACAAATCAGGAGTGACGTTGTTGTATCCATATATACGTAGGATATCCTCGATCACGTCGCACTCTCTTTGGACGTCAGCTCTGTAGTTTGGAACTGAGACAGTGAACTCGTCGTCGTTTTCATTTAATATAGAGATCTCAAGACCAGCCAAGATTGTGCGAACCTCATCTTTTGCGATTTCCTTACCGATCAACGAATTGATTCTGGAATAATGCATGTTCACGATAAATGGCTTGATCTCCTCTGGATAGATGTCTGTGATTTCAGAAGAAATTTCTCCGCCAGCGACCTCCTTGATCAGCATAGCCGCATATTTGATGACTTCGATGTTGCAGGCAGGGTCGCAGCCTCTCTCATATCGGAAAGACGCGTCTGTGTTCAGACCGTGGCGACGGGCTGTCTTTCTTACGTATACAGGGTTGAAGTATGCGCATTCCAAGAAAACGCATTTTGTAGATTCTGTCACACCTGAGTTCAATCCGCCAAACACACCGGCGATACAAGAACCACCGTTAGCGTCGCAAATCATCAAGTCGTTTGCGTTAAGAGAACGCTCCACACCATCTAGGGTAGTGAACTTTGTTCCCTCAGGCAACGTCTTGACAGAAAGTGCGCCACCGGCGATTTTGTCAGCGTCGAAGCAGTGAAGTGGCTGGCCTACACCGTGTAGAATGAAGTTAGTAACGTCTACTACATTATTAATAGGGTGGAGACCGATTGCCGACAACGACTCCTTCAACCAGTCAGGAGACTCCTTGACAGTTACATTATTGATAGTGATTCCCGCATAGCGAGGACAAGCCGTAGAGTTTTCTACTGTCACTTTCACTTCACGGTTGTGGTTGTCAACCTTGAAATCAGCAGTAGATGGTTTAGTAAGTTTGTGTGCTGGACCGTGGAAAGCGAAATAAGCGGCCAAATCACGAGCGACGCCGTAGTGAGAAATAGCATCAGAACGGTTTGGAGTGATATCCACCTCGATGATTGTGTCGCTCTGTCCGCCATAGTAATCTTTGGCAAGCATACCGACTTTCGCGTCAGCTGGAAGTTCAATGATACCGTCGTGGCTTCCGCCGATACCAATCTCGTCTTCAGCACATAGCATACCATAGCTCTCAACGCCACGAAGTTTGCCTTTCTTGATAGTGAATGTCTTGTCTCCGTCAGGCAATGAAGTGCCGATAGTAGCGACGATAGTCTTCAATCCCTTACGGCAGTTAGGAGCACCACATACAATCTGTAGCAACTCTGCCTCCCCAACGTTCACCTTAGCCACATGCAAGTGGTCTGAGTTAGGGTGTTCTTCACATTCAACAACTTCACCGATTTTTAGACCTTCTGACAATTCAGGAGATGCCGACTCAACAGTGCCGACCTCTAGTCCAATAGATGTAAGAATTTTAGCAATCTCTTCTGGCGACTCAGTGATATCGATGTATCTTTTGAGCCAATTGTATGATATATTCATATTAAATATGTTATCATTTTATCAAAAAACTAGCACAAAATTATAAATAAATTTCTTTTAAACCACTATAAAAGGAGTCAAAACGTATTTTTATGGTTATTTTTCCGATATAAATTTGAAATGTGTCTTATTTTTTATATTTTCGCACAGATTTTGAATTTTGAAGTAATTAGAAACAGAAATGTCAGATAAAGAATTGGAAAGAGCACAGGCTCTGGAGGCAAAAGAGAGAGAGCAGCAGGAGCAACAGCAGGCTGCTGAGTTCAGTGAGTCAATGGAGAAGGTAGAGAACGTATTGACAAGTTCAGAGGCCTTCATTGAGAATAACAAGAAACCATTGCTAATCGCTTTGGGTGCTGTTGTAGTTGTTGTACTTGGTTTGATTTGGTTCCTTAAGAGCCATAATGAAAAGAAAGCGGAGGCTAACGATGCAATCTACAAGGCACAGTCTTGGTTTGAACGTGATTCATTCCAGTTGGCATTGGATGGAAGAGAAGGAGAATTCGCAGGTTTCGAGGAGGTTGCTGAGGAGTACTCAAGCACACCAGCAGGAAATCTAGCATGTGCATATGCAGGTATCTGTTATAAGAATCTTGGTAAGAACGATGAGGCAATCAAGTATTTGAAGAAATTCTCTGCAGATGACAATTTGGTTTCTCCAGCAATCTACGGTGCAATCGGAGATTGTTTCTTTGATTCAAACAGCGTGAAAGAGGCTGAGTCATATTATAAGAAAGCGATCGATTCAAAAAATAATATGATCGCTCCTTTATATATGTATCGTCTTGCTATGCTTTATTTCAATGATGGAAAGAACGATAAGGCTGCTTCTTTGATGGAAAGCTTGAAAGAGGATTACCCACAGAGCAATGAGGCTCGTGACGCTGACAAATATATCCAGTATTTTCAGAGCTTGAAGAAGTAATTTTTGAAATTTTGATTATATGCCTCCTTTTGTGTTATACAATAGGAGGCTTTTTAAATTATATATTATGTCTACTACTAATTTATCTGCTTACGACGCAAACCGAGTTCCTCACGCAGGAGGAATGAAATTCGATATTATTGTATCCGACTGGAATTCAGAAGTTACATTCGCATTGTGTGACGGTGCTGTGGAAACATTGAAAAAACATGGAACTTTTGACAAAGATATTCGCGTCTTCCATGTTCCTGGCAGTTTTGAACTTGTTTATGCGGCAAAGAAGAGTTGCCAGTGTAAGGATGTAGACGCTGTTATTGTGCTAGGTTCTGTTGTCCGTGGTGGTACACCTCATTTTGACTATGTTTGCCAGGGCACAACAAATGGTATAGCAGCTTTGAATGCAGAGGGTGTGAAACCTGTGATTTTTGGTTTGCTCACAACTGATAACATGCAGCAGGCACTTGATCGTGCTGGAGGATCTCTTGGAAACAAAGGGGTGGAGTGTGCTCAGACCGCTATCCGTATGGTCGGATTCACTTGTGATATTGATGAGAATGCGTATGTCGCATTATGATTTAAGTAATCTGTCTTATTTTGTTTTAAGATTATGAGGACAATACTTCATGTTTTAGGTATAGATAATGAAGACAAGAATGAAAACTATTTTCGGATGTTTACATTCTTGTTTATTCAGTTTGTGTTGGTCTCAATAAATCTTTTCGCTGGATTTGTGACAAATTCAATGTCGCTTACAGCATGTGTCGGATATCATCTGACAAATTTATTCGTTATAGGCAATGATGTCGCAAAGAACATTTTTATAGATACAAAAGCAGCTAGGATTGGACGGATCGTAGTCGTTATTTTTGGTTCAGTTATGGCGTTGGTATTTTCTGCAATTCTCATTAATGAGTTTTTTGTCAGACTTTATTCACCAGTCTATTTTTCAGACCCATTTGTTTGGACGATGCTTATAACGTCTATGGTCTCTACTATCAAAAGTTTCATCTATGGTTTTTGCAGTCGCAAAGTGTTGAAAGAGACAGTTGTTTCATTGACAGTTTTTGTGTCGATGATTCTGATGAAGATATTGGATATCCAGACGATTGATTCGTATGTTGGATTGGGAGTTTCTCTGTTTGTTGTTTTTTTGTCGATTAAAATGATTGTCAGAGTATGGAATCATCGGAAAACTTTTTAAAAGAATCAGGTATTCGTCCAACTTCGACCAGAGTGTTGATCTGGGAGAAAATCAATGAAGTTCCGTTTGCTTTTTCTCTTACTGACATAGAAGATTTGATACCGGATATTGATCGTTCAACAATATTCCGCACTTTGGTCGTCTTTGAGGAGCATCATCTTCTCCATTCCATTGCAGACGGCAGTGGGGCTCAAAAGTATTGTGTCGCGAAGTCGGAGGAAGAGCAACATGTACATATCACATGTAATATATGTCATCACACTTATTGCTGCAAATCACTGTTGGTGCCAAAGGTAGAGGTGCCGGAAGGATTTCAGGTGATAGAGACGAGTTATGTGATAAAGGGAATTTGTGGAGAATGCAGTAAAAAGATTTCTAAATATGGCTATGATGGACGTCAATAATATGATTGATATTATAGATGCAATAGGTGTATTTGCATTTGCGATCAGTGGAATACGTATGGCGGCGAATAAAGGTTTTGACCTTTTTGGGGCATTTGTTGTCGGTTTTGCTACTGCAATCGGAGGAGGAACGATAAGGGATCTGTTATTGGGTGTCACTCCAGTATGGATGACAAACTCGCTTTACGTCACGATGACAATTATGGCTTTGCTGTTTGTTGTGGTGTTTCGTAAGAGGCTAATTCATATGAATGTGACATTGTTTATTTTTGATACATTCGGTTTGGCTTTATATACAGTCGTTGGAATAGAGAAGACGTTGGCAATGGATTATGTTTATCCTTGGTGGGTGCCTATTACGATGGGAACGTTGGGAGGTGCGGCCGGAGGTATAATCAGAGATGTTCTTTTGGCAGAAATCCCATTGATCTTCAAAAAGGAGATTTATGCAACAGCCTGTATATTCGGAGGCGTGATTTTCTTCATTTGTGACGCACTTGGAGCTAACCATTTAGTCTCGGATTTTGTATGTGCTGGTGTTGTGGTGGCAGCCAGAATATTAGCTGTACGGTATGGAATTTCTATCCCTAAAATTAAGAAGGAAGAGTAGAATGCCTTTGGCGATCAAAAAAACATATGTGAGAGTTCTAAAAACTTTATGTGTTGTCATTTAATGGGGTGATTTCGTCATTTCGCATTTTAATGGTGAATCAATATATTTGTAGGTAAAGTATGTTGAATGACATTTTGTGTTGTCAAATAAGTAAAAAGTGAGGAGAAAAAACGATTTTTTTTCAACAAATGCTTTGATTTAGGGAATAAATGATTATCTTTGTAAAAAGAACGAAACTACAGAAGAATTGTGATGAAAAGACTTTTTACGTATCTAATAGCGTTATTCTCATTGTTCACTTTCTCTATTGAGATGGTGGCACAGGAGATTAATTTCAGGGCGTATAAGAGTTCTGCAGGTGTTGGCGCAAAGAATGTTCCTGATGTTTACGCTTGGGGACCATGGGTAGGAAACAATACTTCTATTGTCATTAATATGACAAAAAATGTTGTAATTGTTGGTGATGCCACTTTTGAAATAATGGAAAAACCCAAACATTGGGTTGTGAAGAAAGATTTCAAGTATTGCAGTTTTGAGTGTGCAACACCTAGTTTTGACAAAGCTAATATTAAACTTTATCAATACGATAGAGGAGAATATAGAATATATGTGAATGAGGAAAAAAAGGCTGTAAGATACGTAGTTAAGTATTTTGACAACTAATCGTTCACATTTTGGAATAGAAACATAAATTTTTCGCATTAATTATTTTTTTCCAAGGCGTTGAGTATGTGATATATTCGACGTCTTTTTTTATGCCTTTATGTTATGCTTTAAGGTTAATTGATCGTTGGGTTTAATATGAAGTTTCTGTAGATGGATTGTGTGCCAATCTATCTGTTGTCGCATGTTTGCCGCTTTTTTATGATGGTATAATCTTATATTTATCTGGTCATTTATAGTTAATGATTTTCAGATGCAGAATGCCATCTATTTATCGTAAAAGTAGGGTGGTGTTAGGTTCTTCTTTCTTGTGTGAAGATTTTTATTCTATCGTACTATCATATAATCTAAAGTTATATTACACACCTGCAAAATAATATTGCTACAATTCTCTTTTTGATCAGATTTCCCCTAAAATCCAAATTAAAGCAAACTCGATAAATAGTTCTTTTTATTTGATATTTAGGGGTGAATAAACAAACTCTTTTGTTAATTAAAAAGACAGCTTGGATGCAGGATCACGCATCTAAGCTGTCTGTTATTAAAGGAAATAAATATTTTATTTCTATTTCGCACTAGCGTTTGTGCTCGTTTCGCATCGGATTTTCCGCATCCATGTCTTTTCACATTTCGCTATCGTTTTTCGCTAATTATTTCGTTCCAAGGCGTTGGCCAGGTCTTACAATGATATCGAATCATTTGCCTGATTCTGCACCAGACTATATCACGGTGCCACAGGTAATTTCTGAATTCAGGAATCAAACCTGTTTTATTTTTCCCACTAATCATAAAACCTAGTTGTTGTCTTTGCAACTATTTTTTAATTTAGCGTTTGTTTTTTCTCATTTGTAAAGTTTAAGAAAACGACACCGTAATAAAAGGGCTAACATGAAGACTAAACGATGTCGTTTCCTTTTACATCTACAAAAATATTTTGAATGGATGTATTCTACAAATGGATTTTATAAATCCGTAAAATGGATTTGAATTATCGTAAAATGATATTGTTAAATGTATCAATTTTACGTATTTTTTACGTATTTGTAAAATGTTAAGTGGATATAAAATCAACGTATTTGGTTGATTATTAATTTATTGTGTGTTGAAAATTATAAGTTGTCATAGTATTTCTGTTTTTAGGTTATATTTTAGTATAGACTTATATTTTTGGCTTTTTCCTTATATAGATTTTGGTTTTTCTGGCTTGTAAAAAGGTTTGTATTATGGAGTAAACAATATAAGGTTAGGTGGTAATAAATTTTGTTTCGAAATAGGATCTCCTCTTATCTGATGTTAAAGATGGCGTACCAATTTTGATACACCATTTTATTTATTGTTGGCAGATTTATTTTGTTGTGACAGCACGTATGCACCTGCCTCCATCACGATAATATGATTTTGTATTATACTCATTTGATGAAAAGCCCAGCCCAATTGCATTTTGGTATGAGTCTGATTCTACTTCTGATGTCCAATAGAATCCTTGGTTAGCGTAGTTTAGGCTTCTGCCTTCAGACATATATCCTGTAGTTGGCAGGAATATGGAATTTCCATTTTTTGCGACAATCTTGTATCCAGACGGTTTGTCTTGCCATATCCATGTGCAATTGGTCATCAACTCTTCATATTGACGTTTTGTTGGAGTCTGCCAACCGATACCCAAATTGTATGTGGCGGCATCATAGTCTGCAGTTAATTTGAAGTTTTTGATGATTTCATGTTTGGTTAAATCAGAAACAGATAGATTGGAAGTCTCACATTCAGCTTCTGTATAATTGCTTTCAGAGACCTCTCCCCATGCAAAATATGAGCCTGAAGACTCAGCTGCTTTAGCTCCGATATTACGAGTCGCCCATTTAGTTCCGCTTGGCAATCCTAAATCCACGTATTCGAAGCCGTTAACGGTATTGTCTTCGTCAACTCCACTACATGAAATGAAAGCGAATATTGCGAGCATTAAGGCCGTTAATGTGAATATTATTTTTTTCATTTTGGTTGTTTGGTACTTAAGTTATACTAAGAAACTCAATTTTTCTTTTGAGAACCTCATTTACAAAAGTATTTTTTTTATGCCAAACTAGTATATAAGTTTTTGTTAAAAAGTATTAAAACTTCTTTTTGTAGGTAGAAAGTGTCTAAAAAGTCAGTTATGACATGTTTTTTTGCTAAATTTGCAATAAATGTGCTGTTATTTGCCCTTTGATTGGCTATTGTGGTGCATTGACTTGTTTAATAATAATTGGTATGCTTTTTGACGTTATCAACTCAAGTATTTCAGACATGGTGATTCACCACATTGGATCACACTCTGATAATTCTGAAAATGTTTATTCGCAGCGTCCGATGTCGTTTTCTGAGGACGACAGTGAATTGCCGCATCTGTTGAAGCAATTTTTTTTCGACTCATTCAGAGAGCCGAGCCTTTATAATTTTGAGGACATGGACGACAGTGTCGCCAAAATGGTTGCGTCTGTGTTCGATAATCCATCTTCATTTTATGAAAACTCGCGTCTGTTTGCAGCGTCGTTATATGAGAATAGCAACCATCCTAATATCAAGAGTGGAGAGTTGTATGTTGCATTGTTTCGTGATGTACGAATTTTTGACCAGGAGGTAAGATGTCTTGGCTTGTTCAAGAGTGAGCATAAGGATACCTTCTTGAAGGTTTATAATCAAGAAGATGGACTAGCTCTTGGATATGATGAAGGTTTGGATTTGAAGAAGTTGGATAAGGGTTGTCTGATTTTTGATATTGAAAGAGATAAAGGTTTTGTAGTGGCGTTGCTCGACAAGGCTGCGGGAAAGAGTGAAGCGACATTCTGGAAAAATGATTTTCTTGGGTTGGTGACTCGTATTGACAACAATTTCCAGACAAAGGAGTATATGGATTTGTGCAAGTCGTTCGTGACAGATATTTTCCGTCCATCACGAGAGGAAGAGCCTGAGAATGGAATTGAGCGTGCAGATCAGATTGATATGCTCAACCGTCAGGTGGATTTCTTTAAGGGTACAGATATATTTGATATTGATAGATTTAAGGAGCAGGTGCTTGGGAACAATGAGTCCATCTGCGACGTGTTTGATGAGCATATAGCTCACTTTGAGGAGGCTAACGATGTCGAGCTTCCAAAGACATTTGCCATCAGCAAAGAGGTGGTGAAGAAGGGTGCTCCTAAGTTTAAGAGTGTGCTTAAACTAGATAAGAATTTCCACGTCTACATACATGGAAACCGCGATCTGATAGAGCGTTCTTTTGACAAAGAAAAACGAATGCATTATTACAAGATTTATTTTGAAAACGAGGAGTAATTGAAATTTAAAATGTAATTTTGCGATATTATGCAGGAAATGAAGATAAATAAGACGGTGCTTGCTATGCGTTTGGGATTGATTTTAGCATTCTCTTACGTAATGCGAGATTTGTTGTCTTTTAATGCTGGCGACGGGATTCTTTCCATCGTCAGTGTTTTTGTGTCCATCTTTTTCATGGTATTCCCGTTTGTCTTCTTGTTCCGTATGACTGTCAACTATTGCAGCCGATATAACGACTGCAAATACCAGTTTTCAACTCCGTTCTCGATTGCGATAAAAGGATTTGCTTTTGCTGGCATTATCTATTCATTGTTTTTCTATCTGTATATGAAGAATTTTGCACCCAATCTTATGGGTGATATGGTGAATTCTTACGAAAAGATTTTGGAAGGGCGTGGATATGATGATATGATTGCACAGTGTAAGGAGATGGCTGGTGTCGCAACTCCCAAATCATTGATCCCGTCTACATATATGGGATTCTTGTTGATGGGGCTTGTAGTGAGCCTTATTTCTGTAGGCGCGGCGAGATTTGCGAATTTGGAAAAGCCAGTGGATGACGCATCTTCTTTTGGTGGAGATGAAGATTCGCAGTATGACAAAAATGAATCTAAGGATAATAAAGATAATTAATAAACAATAAGATAATGGATATTTCTGTAGTCGTACCATTGTACAATGAAGAGGAGTCGCTTGGCGAATTGTACGCATGGATTAAGCGCGTAATGACAGAGCATAATTATAGTTATGAGGTGATCTTCTGCAACGACGGAAGTACAGACAAATCTTGGCAGATCATTGAGGATTTGGCTGCGTCCGACAGCAATGTGCATGGGATAAAATTCCGTCGCAACCATGGCAAGAGCGCCGCTTTGTATTGCGGATTTGAGAAGGCCCAGGGCGACGTGGTGATTACGATGGATGCTGATTTGCAGGATTCTCCTGATGAGATCCCTGAGTTATACAAGATGATAAAGGAAGACGGTTATGATCTTGTCTCTGGTTGGAAGAAGAAACGTTATGATTCAAAATTGGCGAAGAACATTCCGTCGAAGCTTTTTAATGCTACCACACGAATGATCTCAGGAATCAAACTTCATGATTTCAATTGTGGATTGAAGGCTTACAACTGTCATGTAATCAAGAGTATAGAGGTATACGGAGAGATGCACCGCTACATTCCATATTTGGCAAAAAACGCAGGATTCAAGAAGATAGGCGAGAAGGTTGTTCAGCATCAGGCAAGAAAGTATGGTGAGACAAAATTCGGATTGAACCGTTTCTTCAACGGATATCTTGATTTGCTTTCGTTGTGGTTTATCTCTACTTTCGGTGGTAAGCCGATGCATTTCTTTGGATTTGTAGGAAGCATCCTGTTTTTGCTCGGATTTGTTTCCGCTGCCTATGTTGGAATCTCAAAACTTATCCATATGGCTAACGGACAGTTGGATCCGCTTGTGACCAGCAGCCCATATTTCTACATCG
>CAMJFV010000047.1 GCA_946405045.1 uncultured Bacteroidales bacterium
TTTTTAATAAATCACCAAGAGTTGGATTGATTTCATTGATGAATTCGGAAAAATTCATCGGATACATATATAGTAAATCTACTTTCCCAACAGGGAAAGACGTCCCTTCTTGTAGTGCAATTCCTAAAAAAGAACCTGCCACCATTATGTGGTATTCACGAGCCTTTTCACAAAAATATTTTAAGGCATGTATTCCTCTTGGTACTTCTTGTATTTCGTCTAAAATAATAAGCGTTTTTTCAGGTTCGGGCTTGATTCCACTTATGACTTGTATTTCAAAAAGGATGCGTTCCATATCATAATCCTTTTCAAATACATTTTGCATTAAAGGTTCGTCGTCACAGTTGATATAAATAGTATGTTTGTATTCCTGTGCTCCAAATTCTTTCATCATCCATGTTTTGCCAACCTGTCGAGCTCCTTGAATTATCAAAGGCTTTCTATCTTCATTGTTTTTCCAATGTAATAAATCGTTATATATCTCTCGTTTCATAAATTATTGAATTTTAGGCAAAATTACACTTTTTTGGAGATAAAAACGCAATAACACTACACTTTTTTGGAGATAAATTCATGCAGATATTACACTTTTTTGGAGATAGAAATGCAGTTACTCGACACTTTTTTGGAGATTGGCCTTTAATCTTTCCCCTTCACAACGCTTACACCAAGTGTGATGATCGCCAATATATATGGGTAGACGAGATGGCTGATGATCTCTGTCGGCGCGATAGCCGCAAGCCCGGAGGCGATGAGGAGTTGCGCTCCATACGGAATGATCGATTGTGCGATGCAGCTCCATGTGTCGAGCAGACTTGCCACTCGACGAGGGGGAATGTTGAATCGCTCGGCAATCTCTTTCGCCAGACTGCTTACAGTGAGGATGGCAATAGTGTTGTTGGCTGTGCAGATATCGGCGGCTACCACGAGAGCTCCGATGCTAAGTTCTGCTCCACGACGTTTGGTGACTCTGCTTTTGATGGCATTCATGAGGATGTCGATACCCCCGTTGATACGGATCAACTCCATCAATCCGCCAGCAAGCAATGTCACAATAATCAGTTCACTCATTCCTTTCACACCACCGTCGATAGATTGCAGGATAGAGGTGAATGCTGCACCGTCTAGGCAAAGGGCAAGGATAGTGCAAAGGATGATTCCTATTGTCAGCACGATAATGACATTGATTCCGCAAATGGCGGTCACCAGCACTACTATGTATGGCAGAACACGTATGAAATTAGGGGCTTCAACTGTGTGGTTGGCATTCGAACCGAATCCTATCACTATGTATACCATCATCGCAATCAATGCGGCGGGAAGGACAATCCTTATATTGGCCTTGAATTTCTCATGCATGGCAATCCCTTGTGTGCGAGTGGCGACGATGGTTGTGTCGCTGATGAAGGAAAGATTATCTCCGAAGAATGCTCCGCCGACGATGCAGGCAGTGTAGAGTGCCACACTGTTTCCTGTCTGTGCTGCAAGTCCAGCTGCCAGAGGCACCAATGCTGCGATCGAACCTACTGATGTTCCTATACTCATCGACACCAGACATGTTGCGAGGAACAGACCAGGAAGCAAAAGTGCAGTGGGGAGAAAATGAAGACACATGTTGACAGTAGCGTCGACTGCCCCGATACTTTTGGCAAGAGATGCGAAACCACCGGCAAGAATGAATATAAGCACCATATACATTATATTCTCGTTGCCGGCCCCACGTCCGAACGCCATCACACGATTGTTGAAAGTGTCGTTGCGGAAAATAAAGAGGGCGTAAAGACAGGTCACCACAAAAGCCACGATAATAGGGATGGCGTAGAAATCATGCAACGCGATACTGCCTCCGACATAACATATAAAAAAGAGGAGTAGGGGAGAAAGAGCCAAAGCAGCCCCCTTGCCCCCTGAAGGGGGAAGTTGTAGCCCCCCAGCCCCCTGAAGGGGGAGTTGTGATCTATTATTATTTTTTGTTTCTTCCATTTTGTAGGATATTATTTTTGCAAAATTATAAAAATTTATTTGAAGAGATTTGTCTTTATTGATTGGAGGACAAAATCTGTGTTTGCAATAACATCCTCATTTCTAAATCTTATGACTTTATAACCATGTCCTTCAAGGAAAGCGGTACGGACTGAATCATCATATTGTTGGTCTGGTGAATCATGATACCCACCGTCGACCTCAACAATAAGAGATTTACTTAAGCAAATGAAATCGACAATATATTTGCCGATAATATGCTGACGACGGAATTTGTATCCGTCCATTTTTTTATCACGAAGCATCTCCCATAAATAAGATTCTGCTTCTGTTGGATTATTGCGATTATGTCTTGCTCGCAATTTCAATTCTTCGTAATATACAGGATCTGCACTATTCATATCGCAAATTTATAAAATATATTTTAGGTTACAATTTCCCCCTTTAGGGGGTTAGGGGGCCGCATTTCCCCCTTTAGGGGGTTAGGGGGCTTTGGCTTATTATCGCAAACGCACATGGCATCCTTCCGTCGACGATGCGGTATTCCTTCACGTCGACGTGATGATCAACGAAAAACTCCTTGTACGACTCTAAACTGAATTGGCGTTTGAAATCCACGCCAAACATAGAAAGCAGTTTGGCTGCCACCATTGAATTCTTGCTTTCCTTATTAATATAAGTAGGAATAATCAGTTTGCCACCAGGTTTGCATACCCGTTTCATTTCAGCGAGAGCTTTGCCCGGGGCATCCAACAAATGGATCACATTGGCTGCCACAACCACGTCGAATTTGTTGTCGTCGAATGGAATTTCCAGAATACTTGCTTTTTGAATCCTGACATTATTGTATCCGCTGACCTTCTTCTGAGTCTGTCTCAGCATCCCATCGGAATAGTCAGTAGCGACAATTTCTTTGCATATCTGGGCCATGGGCAGAGTCAGCAGACCAGTGCCGCAAGCACATTCAAGCACCACGTCGTCTTTATTGACATATTTTTTTATTTCCTCCGCAATGCCTTTGAAGCACTTGCCGTTGTAGACTGTTTCAAAAAAGTCGTAAAGAGGAGAAAGAACATCCCAAATCATAATGCAAAATTTTGATTACCCTTTTTGTTTTTGATTACGATGCAAAGGTATGGAATAGGAAATGCAACTTGGTTGCGAGAGGGGAATTAGAATTTTCTAATTTGATATTATAGTCTTCTAACTTATTATTTTTCAATATAAAAGGCATATCAAATAACTTTGCGGCATAATTAAAACAGGTATTATGAATTTACTGAAATCTTTATGTTGCATACTGACATTTAATTGTTTTGTTGTATATGCCACACATTCATATCCGAAGCAAGACACATTGTATCTATCTTTTGATGATGCAGAAAAGATATTGAGTGATAAGAATGTCAATATAAATCAGCAAAATGTTGAAATGAAAATGTCGGAGGCTGAACTACGTCAGGAAAAATTGTTTGAAAATCCAGAGATCAGTATCCAGCATAACATCAATAATCCTGTCACTGGACGTTATTTTGAATGTGGGAAAGAGGGACAGAGCGATATTCAAATATCTCAAAGAATATACATTGGTGGACAACGCTCAAACAGAATCAAAATTGCAGAAGCTAATGTGCGTCTTTCAAAATCGACATTGGCTGACACAAAAAGATTATTGCGTAGAGATCTTTATTCCACAATGGCGGACATTTTTTATTGTAAGCAGAAAATTTCAATCATGCAAAAGGAAACAGATGTGATTGATAAGATTCTGTTGTCTTATGACTCTCAATATAATAAAGGGAATATCTCGGCGGTGGAGGTCGTGAGACTTAAAAGTCAAATGGTTCAACTGCAAAAGGAGGTTAGAGGTCTTGAGATAGACATGATGTCAAAGACAAATGAGTTGCGGACAATGCTTAGATTTGATGTGAATACACATATCGTCCCACAAATCAATGAAAAAGAAATCCTTGGGCAAATAAAAAATCTTACAAAAGATGAAATCATAGAGGGTATTGAACGTCGTCCAGACTTGGAGATGGCTAAACAAAAGGTTGAGATGGCAGAGCACAATGTAAAACTGCAGAAAGCCAATGGGTTGCCAGAATTGTCTGTAAATGGAGAGTGGGATAAGAACGGAAACATCGGGCATAACTATTTTGGCGCAGGAGTCACTTTTACGATCCCGATATTCAACCGTAATCAGGGGACAGTGAAAGCAGCGCAACACAATCTTGAAGCTCAAATGTTGGAAAAGGAACATCTACATGACGTGATAGCTATCGAAAAAGATCAAAATTGGAATAGACTGTTGAAACTTCAAGAGATGGTTGATGAAACGAGCAAGGTGGCGGAGGAGATGTCGCAACAGATCATATTGAATGTACAACGTCAATATATGAATCATAATATTTCATTGATTGAACTGATTGATATCCTTGATACTTACAAAGAGGTTCAGTTCACACACACCGAGAATAAACTTGAATTAATCAAAGCATTTGTTTCACTTGATATACAAAACAACTAAAAATGAAAAACTTATATATTGCAACTGCACTTTTAGTTCTGTCTTCATGCTCAGGAGAGTCAAAAGAAGATGTTAAAGAGACGGAAAGTCGTGTTGATCTTGTGACAACCGAGGTCATTGCTGGAGAAATGCGTGGGAATTTGGTTCTGAATGGAGATATCGCTTGTGATGAACGCAAACTTGCAAAGATATTTGTGCCATGCACCGGTAAAATCCAAAACATTCAGGTGGAGATTGGAGACCCAGTTGTGAAAGAACAGACGTTAGCGACGGTGTTCAGCACAGATGCGGCAGAACATGTGAAGCAGATAAGTGAGACTAATGCACAAATCCGTATGGCGGAAAGAAATCTCAACCAATTGGAGGAGATGTATGCAGACAAAATGGCAACAGCCAAGGACGTCCAGGAAGCAAGAGAGGGGCTGACAATTTTGCGAGCCGAGATGGCAAGATTAGAAAATGTGGCGAAAGTAAACGGATATAGTAAAATGTCAACGGCCTCTCTCGTTTCTCCAATCAATGGTTTTGTTGTCGGCAAATCTGTCTTTAACGACTCATATATTGATGCGACCAACAATGATGCTCCTGCTTTTGAGATAGCAGACCTCAGTACGGTATGGGTGATAGCGGATGTCTACGAAAGCGACATTTGGAAAGTCAAATCGGGAGATAGTGTGACTGTGGAAGTAGTGGCATATCCTAATGTGAAATTTCACGGAGTCATCAATAAAGTCTACAATATCCTTGACAATGTGAGCAAAACAATGAAAGTAAGGGTTTGCTTAGACAACAAACAAGGCTTGCTCAAGCCGGGTATGTTTGCCACAGTCCATATTTCCATCTCCGATGATATCCGTCCGATGCTACAAGTGCCGACGAAAAGCATAATCTTTGAAAACGGCCATGACTATGTTGTGGTATGCGACGACGAAAAGCATCTGCGTCGACAGCTGATAAAAATAGAAGGATATGGCGATATGTGTGCATTTGTATCGTCTGGCCTCAGCAAAGGTGAAATGGTAGTAAGTGAAAACGCATTGTTGGAGTTTGAAGCATTAAGATAATGAATAAACTGATCGATTTTATTATTTCCTTTTCTCTCAACAGGAAATATCTGATACTCTGTATCACTTTGCTAATGATAATCACAGGAGTGTTCTGCTTTAAGCATACTCCAGTGGATGCGTTCCCCGACGTCACTAACACAAAAGTCACTGTTATAACACAATGGTCGGGAAGAAGTGCGGAGGAGATTGAGAAATTCGTGACCATCCCGATTGAGATAGCAATGAACGCTACTCAGAAGAAGACGGATATCCGCAGCGTGACATTGTTTGGCTTGTCAGTGGTGACGATAATGTTTGAAGATGATGTCGACGACGAGTTTGCTCGACAACAGGTGTATAACCTGCTTAAAGATGCTGATTTGCCTAATGATGTCGAACCGGAAGTCCAGCCTTTGCAAGGGCCTACGGGCGAGGTGTTCAGATATACATTAAGCAGCGAAACTCATTCTGTCCGTGAACTTAAGACTATTCAGGACTGGGTTGTAGAAAGGAATATCCGCGCAGTGTCGGGAGTGGCTGATGTCGTCAGTTTTGGTGGAGAGGTAAAGACATTTGAAGTGAGTGTCAATCCTAATAAACTTGCCACATACGGAATAAGTTCACTTGAACTCTTTGAAGCGATATCAAAAAGCAATACCAACGTTGGTGGCGACGTCATTGAGAAATGTCAACAATCATACGTCGTCAGAGGAATTGGGTTGATCAACAACATTGAGGAGATAGGCAATATTGTCGTGAAGAATATCGGTGACACGCCAATCCTCGTGAAAAACTTAGCCAAAGTGAATGAATCGTGCCAGCCACGACTCGGACAAGTAGGACGTGGAGAAGAGGACGATGTGGTGGAAGGAATTGTTGTGATGCGAAAAGGCGAAAATGCACAGGAAGTCATCACCGCTCTTAAAGAAAAGATCAGCTATATCCAGAAGGAACTCCTTCCTGACGGTGTTGAAATAAAACCATTCTACGACCGTGAAGACCTGGTGGATCTTGCCGTCGGGACTGTTTTCCACAATGTGTTGGAAGGGATTTTTCTCGTCACACTCATTGTATTCCTATTTATGAAGGATTGGAGAACGACATTCATTGTGGCCATTGTTATACCCCTTGCTCTACTTTTCGCATTCATCTGTCTGCATTTGAAAGGAATGAGTGCCAACCTATTATCTATGGGATCGATCGATTTCGGAATCATAATAGACGGTGCTGTGGTGATGGTGGAGGCACTCTTCGTCGCACTGGATGAAAAAGCAAGGGCAATAGGAATGGAGGCTTTTGGCAAACTTAGCAAGGGAGGAGTCATCCGTACTACAGCAAGGACAAAAGCCAAGTCGGTGTTTTTCTCCAAACTTATCATAATCACAGCTCTGATTCCGATTTTCTCGTTCCAGAAAGTGGAGGGCAAAATGTTTTCTCCACTTGCTTTCACACTTGGATTCGCACTACTTGGGGCTCTGCTTTTCACACTTACGCTTGTGCCTGTCCTCTCCCGAATGCTACTTGGTAAGAATGTGAAGGAGAAACGCAATCGTTTCCTTGAACTTGTATACGATATCACAGACAAAACGTTTGCATGGTGCCATAGGAATGCCTGCAAGGTAATCGTTGGGGCGACGGTGGTGATGATAGCCGGGCTATCTGCTTTCGCCCTGTTGGGAACTGAATTCCTTCCCGAAATGAACGAGGGAAGCATCTATATCAGAGCTACAATGCCACAAAGTATCTCACTTGCCGAAAGCACGAAAATGGCCAAACAGCTAAGATCAGAAGTCGGAGAGTTTGCGGAAGTGAAGGAGGTTATCACCCAGACTGGCCGCCCGAACGATGGCACCGACGCTACCGGATTCTATAATATCGAGTTGTTCGTCAAGATTCATCCAGAAAACGAGTGGAAATCTGGAATGACAAAGGAGGAGCTTATGGAGAAGATGAATCAGAAATTGAGCCAACATAAAGGCATAGATTTCAATTTCTCACAACCGATCAGTGATAATGTTGAAGAGGCTGTGAGCGGAGTGAAAGGAGCAATCGTCGCTAAGATTTATGGAAAAGATCTGTATGAATCAGAACGTATAGCGGAGAAGGTGGCAAAGACAATGCAGCCTATCCCTGGAATTGCCGACCTTGGTGTGTTGCGTAATATTGGTCAACCAGAGATTCAGATTAACTTGGACGAAAGTCGATTGGCTCGTTATGGCGTAAGCAAAGATGATGTGCAGTCTACTATCGAGATGGCTATTGGTGGCAAAGTCGCGTCGCAAGTATATGAAGAAGAGCGAAAATTTGATCTTGTTGTCCGTTACGACAAACCTTTTCGTAAAGACGAGAATGAAATTGCAAAGATCAAAGTAGAGAATTGTGAAGGAGCAATGATTCCTATTGGTGAACTGGCAGACATCCGTCTAATCACCGGTCCGCTGATTATCTATCGTGATGGACAAGAACGCTACTGTGCGGTGAAGTTCTCCGTGCGCGACAGAGATATGGGAAGTGCGGTGGCGGAGTCGCAGAAGAAAGTGAGTATGAATGTGCCACTGTCCGAAGGATACAGGATAGAATGGAAAGGTGATTTTGAGAATCAACAACGAGCATCATCGCGTCTGGCACAAGTGGTGCCAATCAGTATTCTGATTATATTCGCCATTTTATACATACTGTTCGGGAACGCCAGAGACGCCTCACTTGTGTT
The DNA here is from genome assembly GCA_946405045.1 of uncultured Bacteroidales bacterium. Taxonomy (GTDB): domain Bacteria; phylum Bacteroidota; class Bacteroidia; order Bacteroidales; family Paludibacteraceae; genus UBA1723. The sequence goes on from CAMJFV010000047.1 coordinate 8,270, forward strand.
GCTCAATGTCCCATTCGCCGCTGTCGGAGGAATCCTGATCTTACTCATTACAGGCTTCAATTTCTCCATTTCCGCAGGAATCGGATTCATCTGTCTGTTTGGTATCTGCATCCAGAACGGAGTGATAATGATTATGGATATCAAGCATTTCATACGTCATGGCGAGACGTTGCAAGATTCAATCGACATGAGTGTTCATAGCCGCACACGCGCTGTGCTGATGACCGCAATGATGGCAATATTCGGTTTGATTCCAGCAGCCTTAAGTCATGGAATCGGTAGTGAGAGCCAACGGCCATTGGCAATCGTCATCATTGGCGGACTGATATTCGCTACGATTTTCACACTTCTTATATTCCCTCTTTTCGTGGAGAAGATATACAGTTGGAGAATCTACGACAAAACAGGCATATTGCAACGTCGAAAGTTGTAACCATGCAAGATATTTATTTTCTTTGTGTTAGTTAAGTTTATTTAGAAGGGAGTTCCATCAAAATGGAATTCTCTTTACGTGAAAATTCTATGGCAGAAAAGAAGAAAATATTCATTGCTGAAGATGAACTAAACATCTGCGATTTTGTAAAACGTGGATTGGAGGATTATGGATATTCCGTCACCGTAGCTAACAACGGGGATGAGGCTTGGAATATTTTAAGCGAAGAATGTCTTTTTGATCTTGTCATTCTTGACATACGCATGCCAGGAAAGAGCGGATTAGACGTATGTAAACTCATCCGAGCCAACTATTCCTACTCTGTGCCAGTGTTGATGCTGACGGCATTAGGCACTACGGACGACGTTGTGATGGGGCTTCACGCGGGTGCGGATGATTACTTGGTCAAACCATTCAAGTTTGTGGAGCTTCTTGCGCGCATAGAAGCATTGTTGCGACGATCTTCATTCGCAGCTAATAATAATCTGGTCCAATATGCCGACTTGAAATGTGATCCATCGACACATAAAGCATCAAGAGGCAGTCTGGATGTGGAGCTAAGCGTCAGAGAGTACCGTCTGCTTGAATATTTCGTATTGCATCACGACGAAGTGCTCTCGCGCAGCCAATTGTTGCGTGACGTGTGGGATAAAGACTTTGACACCAACACTAATATAGTCGACGTGTATGTCCGCTACATTAGAAACAAGATTGATGATCCATTTCCCGACAAACTAATCCATACTGTTGTCGGAATGGGATATATGATGAACAAACAATGAATAAAGGTCAACAAGTTTCTTTAATCTATTCTGCAATCACCATTTCACTGGTTGTCGTTGCAGGTGTGATATTCTTTGTGTTGCAGTCGCACTATGCAGAGAAGATCTATTTCCGTTATTTGGAAGAGAAGGCAATAGCCGTAGCCATGGAGCGTTTTGAAAAAGACGAGTTGAGCGCGGAAAAATACCGACGGATAGTGTACAATCGAGAACAAAGCATTCCCACGTCGCGCGAATTATTCATCAATATGCAGAATAGAGCGGAGGCAGAATCCCATCTTGGAGAATTTCTCACAAAAAATGAAATTGAAGAACTCACTAACGATAGTATTGTAAGATTCCATAAAGACGGAGAGATCGGATTGACCCTTGTCTACGACGATAATGAAGGAGTGTTTGCGGTAGTTGTGTTGAGCCGTAATCCATATATCTCTGAAATAAGCAAAACATTCGGTTACTCACTAGTGTTGTTGGTTTTTGCCACAGGCATTGTCCTGTTCTTAATTAGCAGACTTTATGCCATAAAAGTTTATAAAAAGATTGACCACAATTATCAGACGGAAAAGCTCTTTGTCAATAATGCATCCCATGAAATCAACAACCCTCTGACTGCTATTCAAGGAGAGTGTGAGGTGGCTTTGATCAAAACACGTACCGTCGACGAATACAAACAATCGCTTCAGAAAATCAGTCTCGAGGCTGAGCGAGTAATAAGCATCATGAAAAATCTGTTGCTCTTCTCTCATACTCGTTCGGAACATTTTGATCCAGACTCATTGAATGAAGTGAATGTTGGCAATTTTATGCAGTCGTTTGCAGACGATAAGACTAACATGGAAGTCGTAAACAATTTTTCCATAAAAATCAAAGAAGACCTATTGCGTATTGCGATACGAAACATCATCAGCAATGCCCATAAATATTCAAAACATGAACCTGTCAAAGTCAGCGTGAACAATCGTAAGATAATCATCAACGACAATGGGATAGGTATACCAAAGGATGAATTGAAAAATATCACACAACCATTTTATAGGGCATCAAACACATCCGATGCCAAAGGGGCAGGCATAGGTTTAGCATTGTCGAGAGAAATTCTCAGCAGGTTCAATGTAGATATATCATTCGTATCTGAATTGGGCAGAGGGACGTCGGTCGTCGTGGATTTTGGAAAGATCCGTTAAGTTAGAAATAGGATAGATATATTATATTCCGCTACGAAAGTAAATTTTTAGATATTCGTAGCGGAATATACGGTTATTTATTACGCTATGAAACCATATTTTTATTGTTCAT